>JAYVUE010000047.1:0-23985 GCA_043788195.1 Chitinophagaceae bacterium | reverse complement strand
GCAATGCAAAAACTTTTGGCGGATGGATTCATCCTAGTATTGGCAATCAAGCTGGTTATAATATGTCATGGCCTGTTTCAGTTACACAATCTCCTTCCGGATCCCAGGTTAGTGTATCAACCTATACAGGCTTTATCGGCAGGGGATATAATGCAGCTGGTGAACTGGATTATTTCAATATCAGTTTTCCTAAAAGAAATTTATAAAATTAGTGATGGTAATTAAGCTGTTTGCTTTTAGCTGACAGCTTTTTTCTTTTTGCAAATAAAATTGAGTAGATTTATGAGATACCAAATCAACCGGCTACCAATGCATCAAAAAAAAGCCATATTGCTTTTAACACTGATGCAAACAATGATCTTCATTGCGATGGGGCAGAGAATAGACTCCAGTTCCGCTATTCAAGTTCAATTAAAAAATAACCAGGCCGGCTTCAGTTCTATATTAAGGCCACTTAACCAAATTGCCGGCGCCCCCGAAGCTTATTATTCTTACTACTGGGAGTTTGGTGACGGGCATTTTAGTTTTGAAGAAAATCCGCATCACGTTTACAGGGATACCGGATCATACAATGCCCGTTTATTTGCCACCAATAATTATGATGATGGAAAACCGCCGCCGCTAAAACCAAAACCTGTAAAAGTAAATTCTAAGAACAGTAATTATGCAGTTGAAAAAAATCCTTCTTTTTTTAAACAAGGCGGCGCTGTGGAAATGAGAGTAAACACTATGCCTAAACCTGGTGAAGATATGGTGTTGATAATGGGATACAGGAATGAAAGCGGAACCAGTTCTTTAAATGGGTCCATGATATTGTTTTATAACGAAAAACAATTCAGAAAAAATAATTTTAATTTCAGTGAAGAAAGAACTTATAATAATGAAATCAGGTCTACCTTAAGTGCCATTATGGCTTTTGCGCCCCGGGAAGATATTACAGAGAACAGGGTAACCGCAGGCCCAAATATAAATGATGAAAATGCGTCTCCGGGTTTCTTCGACGAAAAATTGAATTCGCTGATCGCCGCCAAACAACAACTATTCAGGGATAACAATACATGGCGTTTCAACAACCTTGGCGCCGGCGAGGAAAAATATTTTTTTATTACACTGCACACAACAGCCGAAATGCTGAAAGATACCAATGCTGTTGTTGAGCTTACAGGTATGTTTATCCCGGATAATCCTTCGGCTGCGATAGAAGAATATACACTACAGTTACAGATCGTGGCTTCACATGACCCTAACCGGATGATGTTACGTAACCGGCGCCTTAGTTATCGCTTCACCGGCAAAAAAAAGGAGATGAACTATACGGTTCGTTTTCAAAATACAGGTAAAGGCCCGTCACGGCAGGTAACCGTTGCTGTTGCTGTGCCACATATGCTGGATGCAAGGTCTGTTGAAATACTGGATCAATATCCTAAATGTGTTTATTGTAATGCTATCAAAAGAGCAGGACAAAGTTGCCTGGATACGATCATCCGTAAAGACAGTGTTTTTTTTATTTTCAAAAATATTTATTTGCAGGGCCTGCGGCAAACCGGGATGAAAGACCCTGATTCAACTATTGGTTTTGTAAAATACCGTATGCATTTTAATGCAACATTAAAAAAACTACCTTTTACAAGTAATGCAACTATAGTATTTGACAACAATAAGCCCATTTATACCAATAGTCCTAAGGGATATTTTAAACCCGGCAAATCATATGGGGTTATAGCCGGGTACAATTTATTTTTGGGTAATAATGTAAAAGATGAAAATTACTTTTCAATTGGTGCCAGTATCTCTCCGTATGCTCCTTACCGAAAATATTTGCAGGAGGAGTTATTTTTGGGGTATATGCAATTCCCTGAAAAATTATTTGCCAACAGCACAGAGAACAGGGACACTACAATTAATTCATCGGTCTTTCACATTTTTGCAAGAGAGATCTATACAAAGTCGCAGATCATTAAACTGGATCTTGTTCCTTTACAGCTTCGTTATAATATTATTAACTGGTTGGGTGTTGGTGCAGGAGCGATGGTTTCTGTTAATGCTTATACACGTAATTCCAACCGGGAAGTGATTCATATGGTACAGCAACCCAATCCAACACCGATCATCCTTGGAAAAACATACCCGGTAACAAAATGGTTTACCAATATTGATGCGGCAATATTTGCTGATGTACAATTGGGCAGGGTAAGGGTTGGGCCTGTGGCAGGCATACGGTATATGCATTATTTCAGGTATCCGCGAAATGGTTTGTTTTTATATGTAGCGTGGAGGTTTTAAGGGATAAGATACTAATTGTAACATTTAAAATCATGTTTTTTATTTTGCCACTAAGAAAAAACAAAGTTTTTTTAATATTTGTGCCTTTGTGCCTTTGTAGCAAAAAAATATTTCTTTTGTTAAATAAAAACAGTTTACTCATTTTAAATAACAAAATATGTTATTAATTTATTTATTTGCTGCCTTCCTCGTCCAGAAAAAAATAAATATTGAAGCAACATTATTATTATTTATCTAATTATTGCTGATGTGGAAGAACCTCCGTCAATTAATTTTCCTTCTCTTTTCGCTGGCCATCCTGTTTATTTTATCCGGACAATCAGTAAATAATAATTCAACTCCTGATCAATCATTACCCCCCGACTTTTCAAAACACCTTGACTCATTACGTAATGCCGATGATCTGACCGGATGGTTATATACCTACCGGGAATATGTGTACGCAGACCCGGTAAACCGGATCCCGCTGCTTACAAATGCCCAAACAACAGCCTGGCGATCATGTAAAAATGATACAGAACGCATGGAATGGATGAATTGCCTTATTGCACAGGGATATTATTTGTTGACCAATGGCAAGATCCTGCGTTCCATTAATGCGTATGAAAATGCCTATCAATTCTATAACGAAAAACCACTAGCTGATGTAGACCTGATCGAATTTGTATTAAAGCCGCTGGGTAATAATTATACAAGGCTGGGCGATTATGACAGGGCCCTTTTTATTCATGAAAAAAGTTTACAACTGGCCTTGCAAAAAGATACTTTAAAAATTGCTTCGATATGCCACAATATGGCGATAACTTTTATCTGGAAAGAAGACCTTGCACTGGCAAAACAATATTGTGAAAGAGGATTAGATCATGTTAAAACAAATTCACCGATTCATGGATTGTTATTATCAACTTTGGCCGAAGTCTTTTTAAAGTCGGGCAACATTGCAGCAGCTGAGATAAATGTCAAAGCCGCGATCAAAATTTTATCATTGTACCTGGGCAACAAAGAAGAAGCCAATGTGCCTAATTGGTTGAGTGGAGCTTTACAGGGAAAGGGTGATATTGAAAATGAAAAAAAACAACCTGCCCTAGCCTTGCTTTCCTATAAAAAAGCAACAGCAATACTTTATCAATATTATAATGGAGTTAGAAAAAGAGAGAAAGCTAAGTTATTTGTATCTGCGGGTCATGTATTGTTGCAATTACAGCAACCTAAAAAAGCAATAGAAAGTTATGATGCAGCATTGTCTTTGTTGATTCCCTCTTTCAAACCTTTAACGATTGATACTCTACCTGCGCCTGCTGATCTCTATGGAGAAAATACTTTATCAGATGCCCTTCATGGAAAGGCTGATTGTTTGAATGCACTCAACAGGAAAGAAGAAGCCCTGCAATGTTATATGCTGTTATTTATTACAGAAGGAAAACTACGACACGAATTTTTTAGTACAGCAGCCATGCAGCAACAACAAAAAGAAAGCAGGAATTGGGTAGAATCTGCAATGGCCACAGGGTATGATCTGTGGAAGGCTACAGGCCGTGCTGAATTTGCTGAAAAAATTTTGCTCATCGCCGAAAAAAGTAAAGCGCAATTATTACTGGATGAGATGATGAATAACCTGCGTTACAACAGTATAAAAAACCAGGATACTTTATTAACCAGGCAACAACAACTGATCACGACAATTAACTACTACCAAAAGGAAGCTGCATTAGAAACAACAACCGGTAAGCCCGATAGCAATACATTGGCTGCACAAAAAGAATTGCAGTTTGAGTTGTCTTTATTGCAAAAGCAGGTAAAAGAAAAATACCCGGCTCAGCAAATAATTATTGAAGATGAAGAGATGCCTTCGGCCAACAATTTACTTCAACGGATACCCGAAAACACAACGGCCATTGAATTTTTTACGGGAACAAAAAGTATTTACAGTATTGAGGCCGTTAAAGGAAAAGTGCAGCAGATAAGGAAACTGGGCAATGCAGAAAAGATCAGCTCAGCAGTGAATGATCTTGTTAACACTTATTTTCAGCATGGACCGGGCAATATGGTGAATAAACCGCAGGACTATTACCGGGATGCCTATACGCTTTACCAATTGCTTTGGAAGGATTCAATTACAGCGGTGCAACAAAATTGCATGATCATACCCGATGGTGTTTTTGGCTATCTGCCATTTGATGCATTGGTAACTGATCCGCTATATACCATTAATCCCGGGCAATGGCCTTACCTGTTGCAGCAAACCAATTTGTATTATAATTATTCTTTGCAAACTGCACAGCAACAGCAGCAACAAAAAAATCATTCAACTTTATTTTCGGGATTCTTTGTTTCATTCGACAGCAGCAGCCGGTCATCAATACCCGCAGTAAAAAAAGAGTATGAAGAGATACAAAAAGTGATTGGCGGTACTTTTTTTAAAGAAAATGAAGCCTCTCTTTCGGCATTTAATAAAAGCCTTGGTGAAGTAAACATCTTACACATCAGCACACATTCTTTTTTGCAGGGAAAAGAAAATATACCCGTGTTGCAATTGGCAGACGCCCGGTTTTTTCTTTTTGAATTATATGGAAAAATATTTCAACCGCAGCTGGTAGTGTTGAGTGCCTGCCACACAGGCAATGGTTTACTGGCCGAAGGAGAAGGGATCATCAGCCTGGCAAGGGGTTTTATAGCCAGTGGTGCTGCAGGTATCATTGCCGGTTTATGGAATATGAATGATGAAACAACGGCAATAATGATGGGATCTTTTTACCGGCAATTACTTACCCAACATCAACCTGCAAATGCTTTGCATGCGGCTAAACTGCTTTGGCTGCAAACCGAAGGTGCCGAATTTCAAAAGCTTCCTTATTTCTGGGCGGGTATGATCTATTCGGGGGCTAACGAACCGGTACTTGTTCATCAAAAAAATACAATCAATAAACAATGGCGCACGGCAATTATAATTCTGTTATCGTTATTGGCCATAGTATTGATCTATTTTGTAAAAAAACTTTCTTTAAGTAAGTGAAAAACTCCAGCTAAGTTCATAAGGATTATTTTTTTCTTTTGTGCAGCTGAATAAAAAACAAGTGATATAAGGTATCCTTATCCGTTGTGTTTCATTATAATCAAATTCTATTCTTCCGCTAACATAGGTTTCAATTGAGGAAGTTTCAATGGCCTGCCATGTTTGTGGCACAATGGCTTTTCCATAACCCATATCATAACGGCGGGTGGCTAGTTTTTCAATAATATTTTCCATTACTTCGGGCTTATCAATTGAAGCTGTGAGGTGTAGATCATTTTTCATTTTTACAATTTTATCTGTTTACCAAACTATTCATTCACTCCTATATCAATAAGATGCAAAAATTGTTACCTGTTTAGCTAATGGATTGTTAAACCCTGCGGAAGGGGAATTTATCCGTGGAGCATTTTTATAACCCCGTTGGTTGTCCGCAGGACTCCGTGAGAAAACCAGACGGGGGCGTTCGGAATAGGAAAATGGTTTAAATTTGAAACAGATCAACGGGGTACCTACGGCGGCGAAAAAAAATGGTCAACCTATTTCAGGGTAAGACACAGCAGCTACATCAACTTTTGGGCGGTAGTCAAAAATAATTTACCCGTTAGACATAGGCAGTAGCCTGCTTCTGTTGCAATGTATCGACGCAATACAAACCGGCAGGATCAGCATAACACATCCATGACATCAAATAAATAAGTAGCAACAAAAACAGTATTGATATGATAAAATCTTTTCTTGCAATCGTTTTTCTTATAGCAACTCTTTTAACCAATGGCCAATCCAATTCAAAGACAGAAGTTGAAATAAGAAAATTGGAACAAACAGTTGTGACGGCAATTTTAAATGCGGACACTAATAGGCTCAAACAGATTTGGGCACCTGAATTTATGGTTAACAATCCCAGAAACGATATTTCAGCCAACCTGAACGCTGTTCTACAGACCCAAAAATCTGGTATGATTAACTACAGCACTTTTGAAAGAGTGATTGAACAAATGCAGTTCCAAAGAGATATTGTAATCACAATGGGAAACGAAACCTTTGTTTCCAGAAATGACATTCCAGGAGCTAAGGCAGGACAACCCTATAAAAGACGATTTACAAATATCTGGATGAAAAAAAAAGGCAAGTGGCAGCAGATAGCAAGACATGCTTCTATTATTTGTCAGTAATAAATTATACGTATAGTACGGCACACAACATTGCTTGGCGTACATTGGCGCTTGACCCTGTAACTTCAACATTTTATCTCTATTGTTCATGGCCACCGCCTCGGTTCGTGACACACGAACCGTTCGCTAAAATCAAAAGCAACAAATTTTAGTAAGTTTAAAATATGTATCAAATTATTCAATGGAAATTCTACAATATTTGATGTTTGAAAGGTTTTCAGTTATTCATACTTCAATTACTTTAATCTAAGTTTTTACAGTAGCGAATGGTGTGTCACGAACCAAGGCCGAGCACCCAAATACTTTGAGGCTTCAATAATTTTTTGTAAATTTGGCTAATGAAAATTTTGACGCTTCAAATACCAGATAATTTAGATGAAGGAGAGGCAAAAACTCTGCTTGCTGCTAAACTTTATGAAAAGGGTTCTCTTTCCTTAGGACAAGCTGCCGAGCTTGCTGGTTATTCTAAAAGAGATTTTATGGAACTCCTGGCAAATTACGGAGTTTCGATTTTTGAATATTCAGAAACTGAATTAGAAAAAGATATTCTGAATGCACAAAACTATCATCTCTGACACAAGCTGTCTCATCTTACTCGATAAAATTGGCGAACTGGAAATTCTCAATAAATTATTTGGAATAATTACTACTACTATAGAAGTTGCTAGCGAATACGGTAAGGAATTACCTTTTTGGTTTGAAATAAGACAACCTTCTGACAGAAATTATCAATCCATAATTGAAGCATCAGTTGACAAAGGAGAAGCAAGCGCAATAGCATTAGCAGTTGAATTAGATGATTGCCTTCTTATCATTGATGACCTCAAAGGAAGAAAATTAGCTCATGAACTCGGCATAGCCATTATTGGAACGATTGGAATAATCGTTGATGCAAAGCTTGCCAATATAATTCCTTCAGTTAAACCAATATTGTACAAGATAAAACAAACAAACTTTAGGATCACGGAGGCGCTTGAAATTCTTATTTTAAAACGAGCTGGGGAATAAGCCGGCGTCCAACACCGCATTGCACGATATATTAATGAGAAACATTATCATCTTGCTCCCTTGTTTGTGTTCCACGAATATTCGGGACAGGTATCACCAACAAGCGAAGTTAAAACCGTTGCATTATTAATTCCTAATACGTTGTTGGTTAAAATACCAACAACGGTGAAGTTTTGAAACAGCAATAGAGAAAAATATTTTAACCAACTAAATAAGATACAATATGAATTATTTAATTACAGGAGCGGGAAGCGGTATAGGAAGAGCAATAGCAATAGAAATTGCGAATCATGAAAATAATTGTTATTTACTTGGCAGAAACGAAAAGAATTTAATAGAAACTCTTTCCCTTTTGAAAGATGGAAATCACAAAATTTTTGTGGCAGATGTGGCAAGTTCATCATCACTTAAAAATATTATTGATTGTAATACTGATATGGTATTAGATGGTATTATGGCAAATGCGGGTGTGGGAGGAGAAAATAGTTTTGGTAAAGGAGACAGGTGGAATGAAATTATAAATACAAATCTTACGGGTACTTATTTAACTGTGCAATATTTTTTACCGGCATTACAAAAAAGCAAGGCTGCTACAAAACACGTGCTGATCACTTCTTCTGTTTTGGCAAGATTAGGCGTAATGAATTACCCGGCTTATTGTGCATCCAAAGCTGGTTTACTGGGGCTAATGCGTAGCTGGGCAGTACAATATGCCCCTGAAAATATTTTAGTAAATGCAATTTGCCCGGGTTGGGTAAATACCAATATGGCACAGCAAGGCTTACAAGAAATTGCCGATGGTATTGGAATAGCAAAAGCCGAATTTTATGATATGGCAATGGAGTCTGTGCCACTAAAAAAAATGAGCGAGCCATACGAAATAGCTTCTTTGGTTTATTATTTGTTTAATCAATCATCTATTACCGGGCAAACAATTGATATTAATGGTGGAGCAGTTATGAATAGTTAATTTTTTAAATTAAATTTATAAAATGAAAAATTATCAAAATGCACTCAAAACAATTGGCGGTTACAGCTTGATGACCGCAGGACTTATTTCTGCAATTGCACTTTGCTTTCACCCTGACGAATTTATCCCAGGCAGTGTATTGCTTAGTTTGTGGCGACCTGTTCACCTTGCGTTATTGTTTGCATTTACCATTAGTATTTTCGGTGTTATAGGTTTATTTAATACGCTGACGGGAAAGCCAAATGTTTTAGGAGTCATCGCTTTTGGTTTAGGAGTCATCGGTTGTGCCTGGAGTGCGGCAGTAGTTGTGTTAGAAGTTTTTGTATTGCCATCTCTTGCATCACAAGCAGGCACCCAGGTTCCACTAATGGAAATGATGTCATCAACAACTCCCTTTCATGCGTTGGGAATTTTCTTTATGAGTGCAATAATGATTTGGATATTCGCCTGGGTTCTTATTGGTGTGGTTCTTCTTCGCAACAATTTATTTAAGCGATATGTTGGTATATTAATAATTGTAGCAAGTGTTGCCATTGCTATTCCAACCCATTTCGCTGGCGGACTTTCGGGAATACTTCACATCATTGTTTCATTATTGTTTGGAGCAGCATGGATAATATTGGGCAACGCACTTGTCAAACATCAAACAACAGAGAAATAAATGTAAATCGCTTCGGGGGAAAAGGTAAAATCGAAGTAAATAAAATTTGAGTTCGCCCTGGGAAACCAATTACATAACAGTAGTTTTTTACATAAAATAAAAATTTGCACCTGAAAAATAGTAGCTTTAATATTCTTAATAAATAGAATATATGAAAAGAGTATTATTAATTGCAAATAAGAATTGGGAAGTTGAACCCATTTTAAATGCCTTGCTTAACAGCAGGATAAGGCCCGCTGAATTACCCAATCCCGGAAAAATAAATTATCCCTGGACATTTTCTGCGGGTACAGCTAAACCCCGTGCAATCTGGAATACATTTACAGGTGTGTCAATAGAGCTCTGGTGTGTTCAGGATATAATGGATTCAAATTGGAACCCCTCAAGTTCCCAGGGGAAAAATGAATGTTTGCCAAGAGTGATCAATTACAGGAAGAAAAAACCCGACCTTGTTATTGCATTAGGTACAGCCGGGTATGGATCTGAAACGCTGAATAATAATG
Organism: Chitinophagaceae bacterium; assembly: GCA_043788195.1. Lineage (GTDB taxonomy): Bacteria > Bacteroidota > Bacteroidia > Chitinophagales > Chitinophagaceae > Ferruginibacter. The sequence goes on along the minus strand of JAYVUE010000047.1, from coordinate 14,375 downwards.
GTTGTGTTGTAATGGGCTCCAATATCTTCATTCATAACTTTCATCCAAATGGTGAAAACCCAAACAGTGTTTGGGATGATCCTGTCAGTTTTGAAAAACTATTGCCCTCTGCAATAAATAGTTCTTTCTTTACGCTGTTAGATCCCGCAACCATAAATTCAATAGAGCAAAGATTGCTTAAGCCCTTTTTAAATCCTTCAGCTGTTATCCAGGTTTTATCAGACAAAGATTTTCTTGGGCTTAGTACTGTTAACATAACAGATTATCATGATTATGCAACTGCAGATCAAATAGGAATGGAAATAATTAAAAATGAAGGTATTACCAATACCATCGGCTCAGCCGAAACAACGCATGGAGTTATAAGGTTACAGAGCAATGCACCTTTTGTTTTTATTTCAGGGATCACTGACAGGTCGGGACATTTTGATGAAGATGTTAATGGAAAAGATAGTAAGGGCAATGCAAAGACAGAAGCCCAAAATTTTACTGCAGCTTACAATATTGGGATTTGTTTAGCCTGGCTAATGCCAAAAATTGCCGGTTTCATCATTACAAAACGTTCTAAAAAGTAAAAGTTCGGGATAGAGGAAAAAAGACGGCAACATTTTATTCGTTCTACAAAAAATTTTCTATTAAAATGATATACTTTAATAGTTAAATAAAAATAAAATTTAAATTAACTATATTTTTTATTTATATTTAACCCCGAACTCTTATTCGTTCCTTATAAAACTGCAAAATCCATTTATTTAATGTTGCTGTATTCACTACGGGTTAACTACCATCATAGTTAGCCTGGTATTATTTTCCAATATCCAGGCATTTGGGAAGCTATAATATTATTCAGTTAACCGTTTCATATAACCCTTAAAAATCAAATCATGCACAAAAAAACTAAAGTATTAAAACTACTTATTCCCCTTGCAGTGGCATTATTTATGGTTTACCAGATGGGCTGTAACCAATCGGGCTCTTCTGATTCAACTAATAATACAGAAAAAAATACTAAGGCAGATTTCTCAGGTTTTCCCGATTTTGGAGTGATGATCTCGCCTGATTCTTTTGCAACTTATTATCCCGGGCAAAAGGTTTTTTCTTTAAGGCAGGATTATCCAACTGTAATGCCGGGTGCTGATCAGATACCAGGTTTTTTTAAAATGCCTTTTGATGATAAAGCCAAATGGATGGACTGGTTAATGGCAGTAAGGGAACATTGTTTTGAAGGGATGATAGATGTTGACTTTGTGCCCCAATTAAATAAAAAACATGATTGGTACCAGGTACCATGGCTTCATTACGGCGACTCTGCTAACGGCTGGAAAAGTTCAGAAGGGTTTCATGGTTTAGCTAAAGAAATTAATATAAATCCATACCAACTGGCGCCTGAACAAAGCCAGGAAGGGCAGACTTATGCCATAGGATTTTATAACAGCTTTGCAGGATATGTTTTGCATAAGATGTGGAAAGATCCAACAGCGCCCGATGCATGGATCACACAGGGCCCAAAGGGTGGTTTTCCTGTAGGAACTGTGATCTTTAAACTTTTATTTACTGATCTTGATTCTACCCAGGCTCCGTTTTTAAAAAATCCTTTTACGTGGGATGCATTTATTTCGCCAACCTGGTTAGCCAATAACAGGGTTGTAAAAAAGGTTAATTTGATACAAATGGATATTATGGTTAGGGATGCTGCTGCTGATAAATACGGCACCGGCTGGATATTTGGAACTTTTTGTTACAATGGGGCGCTGAATAAAGGCAAAACAATGAAAGAAAGGGTAATGAATCTTGTGCCGGTTGGGATACAGTTTGGTAACGACCCCGACTATAAAACAAATTTTATTAACCCTTATCCTGTTACCAAAACCATCATCAACGATTCATTAAAACAAACATTCATTAATCCCAGTAGCGATTTGCCTCCTCAACACCTTGGATGGGGCAGCCGCCTTGATGGGATCGTTGATCTGAATACTGCTTCCTGTATGTCTTGTCATGCTACCGGAGAGTTTCCTCAGTTATCCGCGGTGGTTCCTACTGAATGTTTTATTGGAAAATATAAATACTTTCCAAATAATGATTCTACCCTTGTTTATTTAACCGAAACAAACTCGCCGGCATTTACAAAATATTTCACTAATACACGATGTGCAACAGCCTATGATCCTGGTAATGCAGTTTCTACTGATTTTTCATTACAGGTAAGTCTTTCTTTACAATATTTCTGGCAGTGGAAAAACAGAATGTTGCGTGGTTATTATGCCGATGAATATAACAGCCCGGTTTACAGGGTAGGCAGGGATTTTGAATTAAAGAAGAACTCGAGAAAGCTTAAATAAAAAACTTAAGTTTTCCACAAAGGCACTAATGCCCCAAAGTTTATTTCTTAGTGTGCTTTGTGCCTTTGTGGAAAATATTTGTAACGTTAGTGTATTTAGTATCCCGTTTATCTTTTCATGAAAAGCTTAATTAATATCGTTTTGTAAAATCAAAATTAATTCACTGATAAAAAAATATAATGGCAACATCAGGTGTTCTTTCAAATAGGAAGGGAAAAAAAGGAGTAGAACATGATAATGATGATCTGCATTTTTATATTAATGGTGAAAAACATACTATTACCAATCCTGATCCATCTGTTTTGTTGGTGAATTATTTAAGAAGCACTAAAGTTGGTTTAACCGGCACCAAACATGCATGTGGTCAGGGCGGTTGTGGTTCCTGCACTGTATTACTTTCTTATTGGGATGAATTACAAAATAAAGTTGTCAATGTATCCTGCAACTCCTGCTTAAGGCCATTGGTTGCACTGGATGGAATGGAAGTAACCACCATTGAGGGACTTGGCAGTGTTAATACTGAAGTGAGCCCGGTGCAGTATGCGATCGCAAAAAATAATGGAACTCAATGTGGATATTGTACACCTGGTTTTGTTATGAATATGCATTCGCTTTTACTGGAACATGAAGGCGGCAAACTTTCAAAAAAAGAAATAGAGCAAAGTTTTGATGGAAATATCTGCAGGTGCACCGGCTTTAGGCCAATACTTTATGGTATGAAAAAATTTGCTACAGATTGGGTACCCGGTGATGAGGAAGGAACCCCCGACTGCTACATTGATCCGTCAGAAGAAGTAAAAAAATACAAAGATATCCGTAAGGTCAATAAAAAACATCTTGCCAAAAAAGCAAGGGCATTGCATTACCAGGGCAACGGAATAGATTGGTACAGGCCATTGCAGCTTGAGCAGGTAAATGAAATTTTAAATGAACATAAGAATACAAAACGCATAAAATTAGTTGGTGGTAATACTTCTGTAGGAATACCATTGGTTAATCCTGTTGATCCGGAGGTGATGATCGATATCAGCATGATACAGGAGTTAAAGCATATTGAAATAAAGGAAAGACATATTACTGTTGGCGCCGCTACCACTTATTCTGAATTGCTGGACCTACTTGAAAAACTGATCAACAAAGCTACTCCTGCACAACTGAAAGGGTTAAACGCAGTTCACTATATGGCGATCCGTACTGCAGGAAAGATCGTGCGTAATATGGCTACCCTTGCCGGTAATACAATGTTGGTTGCCCGCAATGTAAAAAGCGGCTACCCTTTCCCATCCGATCTTTTTGTTGCACTAAGCGCATTGAACAGCACAATTACAATTGCTACCGAAACAACCATCACTGAATTGACGTTACCGCAATTTATCCGGCGTTATAATAACGATGAGGCTTTTAGTAAATACGCCATAATTCTTAAGTATAATATTCCTTTTACCCAGGAAAATGATTTTGTACAAACTTATAAAGTATCGCTAAGGCTGGAGAACTCTCATTCATTGGCTAATGCAGGATTTAAAGTAAGCATTGATGGGCCGGGGCCAAATAGTAATATCACATCAGCCAATTTAATTATGGGCGGCATTACCACACATCCGGTTAATGCAAAAGATACTCAGGATTTTCTTATAGGCAAACCATTTAGTTTAACCACTTTCTCAAAAGCTTTACCCATTCTTAAAAAAGAAATTGAAGATGCCATTTTCAACTCTCCTGATTTTTTTAAACAACTTCCTTCCGAAGGTGTTTCCAATTCATATAAAGTGATGTTGTTGCAGGGATATTTTTATAAATTTTTTATTGAAGTATTAAAGGAGATTGATCCGGCGGCTATTCCTCCTGAAATTAGTTCAGCCACAGAGCTTGCATTTGTCCGCCCTGTTTCTGTAGGCACACAAAGTTATTCATCCGATATAAAGGAATTTCCTGTTAACGTACCCTTTATTAAATTAACCGCATTTGAGCAGGCTACCGGGGAGCAAATATATACGCATGACATTCCGGTTCCGGTAAAAGGATTGCAGGGTGCCTATGTAACAAGTGTACGCTCCAATGCAAAATTTTATTATCATTTACCATTGGGCAATGAAAAATTTAAACCGGCGGTAATTGAAAAAATTATTGATCATGTAAAAGAAAAATTTGCGGGGGTTATTGATTATTTCACGTACCGTGATATTCCAAAGGGAGGCCTTAATGGTTGGAATGACCCTAATGTTCCCGACCCCATGTTTTGTGTTGACAGTGTTACCTGTTACGGACAATGTATTGGCTTGTTGATAGCTGAAGAAGAACAAACAGCATTAAACGTTGCTGATTATATTACCACTAACTGTATCGGCTATGTTGAGTCAGATCCCATATTGATTTTCGTGCATCAATAAAAGCCGGGCTTCTTTTTCCGGGGCATGCCCAGGCAGATGACGATAATCATATCATTACAAAACCAGCCAGCAATATCAAATGGATAATAAAAAAAGGAACAGAGGGTGTTCTTGAACCCGGAATTATTTATGGCAATACCATTTTGAATGGAGAAGAATGCGAAATAATTGCGGGCACACAACAAACCGGGGATCAAAAGCATTTTTATATGGAAACACATTCCTGCTTCATTGAGCCCGGAGCAAAAAAACAGATGAAAGTTATTTCTGCAACACAGAACGCCGACTGGGTTCAAACAGATATTTCACAAACACTGCTGATCAATGAAAATAATATTGATTTAGAAGTTTTAAGTTTAGGTGGCGGGTATGGTGGTAAGGCTCAGCGTACTCCTTATGTAGCGGTTCCTGCTTCGCTTGCAAGTTATAAACTCAGAAGGCCGGTAAGGGTTGCATTATCCAGGGAAACAGATTCTTTTATGGTAGGTAACCGTCACCCGTTTCTTGGTGAATATAATGTGGCCATAGTTGCTAAGGGCCCAAATAAAGGAAAGATGATGGGCACGGTGTATGAATTTTACGCTGATGGAGGTAATACACAGGATTGCTCTTTTGATGTAATGGATTGTGCAGTGCTGGGATCTGATGGTGCTTACAATGTACCCAATTTTCAAACCTCTGGATTTGTATATAAAACAAATAAAAGCAGTAATACCGGTATGCGTTCTTATGGTGGAATACAATCTGCAATGATCGTTGAAGAATCAATAGAAGCTGCAGCACATAAAATTGGTATGTTGCCCGAAGATGTGAGGGAGAAAAATCTTTATGTATTGGGTGACTTTACACCTTACGGACAACAATTATCCTATTGTATCATGTCCGATGTTTGGAAAAGGATCAGGGGAAAAATTTCCAACTTCGATGAAAGAATAAAAAAAGTACAGGAGTTCAATAAAAAAAATAAATGGAAGAAAAGAGGGATCTCCATGATACCCCTGAAATATGGTCTTGGCTACAACCTTGGTTGGCTGATGCAGGGCGGGGCACATATTGATGTGTATGTAAATGATGGTTCAGTATTGGTATCTCATGGTGGCATTGAAATAGGACAAGGCCTTTCTACCAAAGTGGCGCAGGTTGCTGCTCAGTCATTAAATATTCCGCTTAAACTGATCCAGATGGATATTACAAGAACAAGTATTATCCCAAATGCAATAGGCACCGGCGCCACATCAGGTTCTGATCTTAATTGTGGGGCGGTAAGAGAAGCATGTAAATTACAAAGGGCCAAACTGGAAAATCTTTGCATGGAATTATTACAGGCCAATGGATCAGATTGGTGTAAAAAGGAAGGACTAAATTACTGGGATTATCCTGCAACAGGATGGCAAACTACCGTTACCGTTATTAATGATCTTGGAGTTACCCAAACAGGAATGATCTGGAACAATATACTTAACCAAGCGAATCAAAACCGGGTGGAACTTTCATCACAGGCATTATATAGAACGCCGGGAATGCAAGACAGTAAAGACCAGCAATTTTACGGCTTTACTTTTAGTGCTGCCTGTTCAGAAGTTGAAATAGATGTGCTGACGGGCGAATCAAATATTTTAAGAAGCGATGTATTGTATGATATAGGCACTAGCCTTAATCCTGCTATTGATATAGGCCAGGTTGAAGGCGCCTTTGTAATGGGCATCGGCAATATGTTGAGCGAAAAATTAGTTTGGGAACCAAAAGGCACAACTAATCCTGCGGGGCAGTTAAATACACCCAATACCTGGACTTATAAACCTCCTTGTGCAGCAAGTATCCCTTTAGATTTTAGGGTCGATTTTTTTCCAAGAGAAGATGCTCCGGAAGTACCAGAAAATCCAAACCTGGTAATGTCAAGTAAAGGTATTGGTGAGCCGCCATTGGTATTATCAAACACAGTATTCTTTGCCATTAAACATGCAATTTTGGCAGCACGCCAGGATCGCGGATTAACTGATTGGTTTGAAATGGATGCGCCGGCAACTGTTGAAGACATCAGAACAAAATGTGTTGTTGATACCACTGATCTGTAAAAAGTAAAAATGCAATTGAAATTAAATTATACAAACCTGCCACTTGAAAATTGTTATAAGTGATCTCAAAATTTAAAATATTTTAACCCTTTTTTTATTAATAATTTTTAAAATAAAAAACAATGTCAAGACTAACAGACGCATTCAAAAATCAAAGTATTGATTCTTTGTCCGAAATACAAAAAGATCCTTCACTCCCACCATTACCCGTGGTAGACTGGGAAAGTATTGGAAACAAAGCGCCTGTGATAATTCCATTTCCTTCATCCATACACGATCCAAATGCACCATTACCTAAAGCAGACATTGTAGTGATTACATGGACAGGACCGGAATGGAGTGCTTTTGATCACGTTTTTTGCAACAGTGGTTCTCCACGTGGTTATTATGATACAAGCTGGGATAGCGAATGGATGCCTTATACAAGGAATGCTCCTCCTCCACCCCCTCCCCCGGCCACCAATTACCACTATTGGGGCTATTATCGAATGGTAGAAATAACAGGGCAATCGGGTAAACAGGTAAAAGTATTGCTGTTTAAATCACAGACACATCTTGCTCATCCTCCCTATTTACCAGGGTTGATCGAAATGACCGAAGCAATACTAACGGAAACGGGTGCATCCTACCTTTATTCTATTGGAACTGCAGGTGGAGCAAGTGAGATAAAAGATACAGGATTACTGGGAAATACAGTGATCACCAACAGCGGCCATTTACAAATGACACTAAGCGAAAATCAATCTCCATTAAACAATCAAACTTATACATGTAAAAGCTGGTTCCCGGGCTTTGATCTGATGGAGCCTGTACGGCAACAACTTCTTTATCCGCTTAGCAATGTGGCTTTCGGGGATGTATATGAAAAATTATTTTTGCAACTGAAAAATTATATAGCTTATCATTACCCTACCATTGATATGTCATTTATAACTGTAGACGACCTTGTAAATAAACCGCTCGATCCTGCAAATCTGCATTACCCCCAAACATTCAACTGTAAAGATTTCCCTTTACTAACAACTGATTATTATTATATAGCCAGCCCCGGTGATGGAGATAAATACTGCATCCTTGAAATGGATGATTCTGTACTTGGTGAAGTAGCTGGCTCTATGAATGTGAACTATGCTTTTGTAAGAAATGTGAGTGATACTTATGTTCCCTTTACAACAAAGTCTGGTAAAACCATACCAACTGAAGTACAGTCTGAATGGTCTTCGGTTGTTTATGGGCATTTTGGTTTTTATACCAGTTATAATGGCGCACTCTCTACCTGGGCTACTATTGCTGCAATGTGATAAATTTTAGTAATTGAAAAGGGTTTCAATGTAGATAATTGAAACCCTTTTTTTATTTTTTCAGCAAGTTTGCAAATCATTATTAACTACATTGTCAATCTTAATGGCATTCCATTTTTTTTTGAAAAATGACTTTGCACCTCAGCAACAATTGATAAAGCGATATCTTCCGGTGTAACACAACCAATATCAAGTCCGGCTGGTGCAAATATGCGATGAATATTATTTTTAAATAACTGCCCGTCATTGGCCTTCAGTTCTTCAAACATTTTAAGGCTTTTTTTTCTTGATCAAGCAGGCCAATATGTAACCAAAATATAAAATCAAAAGAAGAGTATTATTCACGGCTTTCAATTGAAAGACTTTTCGGGACTACTATCATGGGGCTTGCGGCCAACTGGGCGGCCAACTTTTTTATATGTAAAAGGCTCAGAATAAGCGGGTAGCTAATTCTGAGCCTTTCAGTTGCTGTAGGGGGAGGGATCGAATCCCGAAAGCATTCGGGACAGTTAGCTGCAGTACAAAGTTCGGTGGTCGACCCCGGTCGAATCTGCATTGCTGCAAAAACGGCTCTATGCTGCGTTTATCCTGTTACCCTCACCCCCGAGACAAGGGGTCGCTGCTAAAGATTTCATTACCTAAAGAACAAGGGCCGGTGAAGAATAATGAACAAGGAGTTTTGAATGTTGAAGAAATTAAAAATATAATGTTCCTAAATTGAATATTGAGCGTTGAATATTGAATATTTCAGTCGAAAAAAATGCTCAATAATCAATTCCCAATTTTCGATGCACAATAAAAAAGCCTCCATTTTTCAACGAAGGCTTTAGAATATGCTGTAGGGGGAGGGATCGAACCTCCACGAAGCAGTTAGCTATAACACAAAGTTCGGTGGTCGACCCCGGTCATCCCGATTTTCATCGGGATGGCTCTATGTTACGTTTGTCCTGTTATCCTCACCCCCGAGACAAGGGGGCATGTCTGCCAAAAATTTCATCACCCCACAATTTTAAGATCTAATTCGATAATGCAAATCTATGTAAATCATCAGTATATTAAAAATATATTATCAAAAATTTGGAAAATATAGAATTAATTCAAATATTTGTATATAATATTAAATTAATTTTAAAATGCTTATATAAAATGGCAACTAAATTAAATCTTGACAAATTAGATCTCCAGATCATCCACGAGATGATGGCAACCGCAGAGATATCCTATGCCGAATTGGGTAAGAAATTATTTGTGAGCGGAGGTACCATTCATGTACGAATCAAAAAACTGCAGGAGTTCGGCATTGTAAAAGGTACTAAACTGAATGTAGATATAAAACAACTGGGTTATGATATTACTGCTTTTGTTGGGATCTATTTAGAAAAAAGTTCTTTATATGATGCCGTTGCAAAAGACCTGATGAAGATACCCGAGATCGTTAGGCTGAATTATATCACTGGTAATTACAGTATGTTCATTGAGATCGTTTGTAAAGATATCACCCAGCTTCGTTTTGTATTACACGATGAATTACAAAAGATCAAAGGCATTGAACGAACAGAAACTTTTATTTCTTTAGAAGAAGGGTTTAACAGGAATGTGCAGGTGGCACCTGTTGAATAAATACCACATTCATTACTGCTGCTGATTTCTTATTTCTTTTAAAAATTTAAAACTCTAAAAAATTCAGGCCACGGACCCATTTCAGTTTTATATTGCTTGGCCATCACCCTGGTTATTTGTGCAATATGTGTAAGGTCATGCACCACCCATGTGGCTAATAAGTTTCGCAAACTAACTTCGCCGAGCTTAGGGTGCATTCCTTTTTTATCAAGGTCTGTCTCTGTTAATGCTAATCCCTTCAGCCAAACAATATTTTCTTTTCTTATCACTGCAAATTCATCAATTAATTGTTCTAATGATTTTCCAACGCTTTCTTCGTATTGCGCAAACCTGTTCCACAAATCAAAAGTTTTTGTGTTACCAAATTCAAGTATTCTTTTTGTTCTTACAGCCCAGTCGGTTTTTTCGCCATGAATTAAATGTCCCATCACATCAAATGGTGAAAATGTTTCAGGGCCTTCATTGTTCATAACCCAATCATCATTTAATCCACTAAGCAATGTTTTTAGAACAGCAGGTGTTCTTTCCAATATTTCATATGATTTTTCTAAACTGTAGTTCATTTCTTTTTTTTCTTTGAAACTTTAGCGATGTTATTATACTCCAGTGCCAGTGTAACCCAATAAGTAAGTTTCTTTTTTGTTGTTACTTCTTCAGCATCTACAAATACAAAACCTTTCATTATTTTTCCGGTAAAGTCCATTGACCTGCAACCTTCTTTTTCAATTACTTCATCGTACATGGCAGGATCAATTCTTACCATTAACCTGTTCTTTTCTATGCCTATGCACATTTTTTCATTTACCATAAAACAAAGGCCGCCAAACATGGCTTTCTCTTCTGTATTTTTATGAGTAGTTGCAATTAATTCACGAACATTATTTGCTAATTTTTCGTTGTATGCCATAAAACTATTATTGCATGGATGCCGGAATATTATGAAACGCAATTCGATTTCCTTCTGTATCAATAATTACGGCCATATCACCATATTCGGGACTGATAGTGGTTTTAGGAACCACGATCTTCCCTCCTGCGGCTTCAACTTTATCCAAAATAATTTGCACATCCGGATTGCCATTTAAATAAATTAAAGGTCCGTGAGTTGATGAAGGTTTATGAAAACTTCCGCTATCCACCAAAGTTCCACCAACACCGTTCATCGGATCATCCAAAGGAAACATCCGCATTTTCATATTTGGCATATCCATTGGCATCATATTTATGCCAAAAATGGTTTCATAAAATTTTTGTGCCCGGTCAATGTCGGTGGTTGGTATTTCAAACCAGCTGATCGCATTTTTCATAATTTATTTTTTAAGTTATAATTTCATTTTCGTTTCTTTCATTCCTTTACTTTCAAAATATTCCAGTAATTCTTTTGCCTCTTCCCCGCCACGCTGTGCATGATGTAAAAAAGTAAAACCATGTGGCCCCCTGGCATTTAAATAATCAGGAAAGTTATCTAAATAAGTTTTTACTATTTGAGTTTTGCCCAGCATCGTCAATACAAACATATTGGTTCTGGCTCCCTGGCCTATTAAATACCGGGCAATCTCTTTATTACCAACATGGCCCGCTCCCTCAATAGCTGTTTCAAAATCGCCGCCGCCCCAATCCCAGGTGGCATATAATAAAGTTGGGAAATCCTTTAAAAGCAATTTTACATTATCAAGGTTATTATGACCTGCTGTTACAAAATCTTTTACTTTATCTGGCGGCAGGGGGTCACCCTTGGGGGATTTTGTTGCCTGGGTGTTTTGCCCCGACAGTAAATAAGGCATTGCTATTACACTGCCTGTACCTATCGCTACCTTTTGCAAAAAGTTTTTACGGTTCCCTTTTTACTTTCCAAGTTCGGGATTAATTCTTTAAAAACTAAACCGTTCATCCATATTGTTCAGGTTTTAAACTGCTGATCATACTTATGATGATTGGTTGAAACAGTCAATTAATGAACATTGATCTTATTAGTATTCATACATATCATTCGTGGTTAACTAATGTCAACTTAACAATTCATTATCATTTTATTTATGCAAATGATTTAGCGGCTGCATCTAAATACAAAATCAATTGTATGCACTTCTCTTTATTTAAAGATGCACGTTATTTTCAGATCATATTTCAATCTGTTTTTTTAGCTTACGGTATTCTGTATTTGCATTGGAATGCTGATTGGTTTCTTTACGGTACCTTCTTTATAACCAGTATTACAACCCAGTTTATTTGTGAGATCGTGTTCAATAAAAATAAATTAAAAATATTTTCAACAGCATGGTTTTTAAAATTGCAAGCCGGCCTTCCTTCTGCACTGATCAGTTCTTTTGGCTTATCGTTGTTGCTAAAAACAAATCATTATTACATAGGGGCATTTGCAGCTTTTATTTCAATCGTATCCAAATATTTGATCCGAATAAACGGGAAACATATTTTCAATCCATCGGCCCTGGGAATTGTAGCAGCTATTTATTTTACCGGTAACGCATGGATAAGCCCCGGACAATGGGGAAGCAATATGGTCATCCTGTTCGGGGTTTTGAGTTTAGGTTTTATTGTAACAACAAGGGTTCAGAAAATAGATGTAAGTCTTGCCTTCCTCTTAACTTTTGGCGGATTACTTTATGCCCGGCAAATTATTTACTTGGGCTGGCCCATGGATTTTTTTATCCAATCCATCAGTACGGGCAGCTTATTACTTTTTACTTTTTTTATGATCACTGATCCTAAAACCACACCCAATCATTCCATTGCAAGAATTATCTGGGCAATGGCAGTTGCCGCAGTTGCTTTTTATTTAACCAATTTTAAATTTATCAACGGGGCACCTATTTGGGTATTGATCTTTGCACAACCATTGGTTCCTGTACTCGATAAATTATTTAAAGCCAAACCATTTCAGTGGGCTGATAATAAAAAATTAACACCAAAAGAGAATCGCTTTTTGCAGGCTGTTTATACACACGCTGTCATGTAATTATTCAACTAAAAAAATAAAAAATGAAACGTAAATTATTAATTATCGGGTCGCTAATTGCCCTGTCGCCAATCCTTTTTTCTTTTTGCGGATTTTATGTAAGCAAAGCCGACGGAACATTAAAGAACAAAACAAGCCAGGTGATATTGGTAAGGGATGGCAGCCGTACTGTGATAACAATGTATAATGATTATAAAGGTGATACCAAAGATTTTGCCATGGTAGTGCCGGTGCCTGTCGTTTTAAAGAAAGATGATATTCATGTGGTTGATCAATCCATTTTTCAGCGATTGAATGATTACAGTGCGCCAAGGCTTGTTGAATATTGGGATCAGAATCCTTGCAGCAGTTATGAAGAAGATGAAAAAATAAAAGTGCTCTCAAATAGAGGATTTGCAAACGACAAAGCATCACCCGCGTCAATAATGAGAAAAGATATGGGTGTGAAAATAGAAGCCAAATATTTAGTGGGTGAGTATGATATTTTAATTTTAAGTGCTAAAGAAAGCGGCGGTTTAAAAGAATGGTTAACAATAAATGGCTATAAAATTCCTGAAGGTGCCGAAGAAGTACTGGATCCATATATCAAAAGCAACCTGAAATTTTTTGTGGTAAAAGTTAATGAAGCAGAAAAGAAAAAATTACCGGGTAATTTTTTACGTCCCTTACAAATTGGATTTAATTCACCAAAATTTATGCTGCCGATACGTTTGGGAATGGCTAATGCCGATGGCGATCAGGACCTGATCGTTTATGCGTTTACCCGTAAGGGAAGGATTGAATGTACCAATTACCGTAATGTTGATATCCCCACGGGGAATAATGTACCCTTGTTTGTACAAAAAAATTTTGGGGCTTTTTACAGCAATTTATTTGACAAGCAATGGAATAGCGAAGATAAAAGTGTAGGGTTTCTGGAGTATGCCTGGGATGTGAGCCCGCAGAATTTTTATCACTGCGATCCCTGTATTGCAACAGCCCCAAGTGAGCAGGACCTTGTGCAGAGTGGTGTATGGTGGCTTAAAGGAAAAGACTGGAATGATTACAGAGATATAGACAATGATGAGCCCAATAACGGGAATAAAAATGTGCATTTTACCCGTTTGCATTTCAGGTATAACAGAAAAAGTTTTGCGCAGGACCTGATGTTTCAGGTAACCCCCAATACAGAAACTTTTCAGGCCAGGTATGTGATCACTCATCCTGCCACAGGAAATTTTACCTGTGATGCCGGAAGAAAATATTTGCAGGAATTGAAACAACGAAGAAAAAATGAATTGTTACAATTAACAGCGCTCACAGGAAAAAATATTGACAACTGGGAGGAAGCTGCTGCTGCAAAAAATGATGAAGAAGATATAGCAGAAGCACAGTATGCAAATTTAATACCTGAAATAAAGCAGGATATGAAAAATAAAAATAATTCACCCGTTGGAATATTACTGATCAGTGCAGTAATGTTGGGCAGTGCAGGTTTGTTACGTTGGAAAGGATTAGTATAAATGCTGTTGGTTATACAGGGTTTGGTGCATAGCATTCCCGATTCTTCGGGAGTGCTTTTTTGTGTTTGGTAGTATTATTTTGAATTCGTGATATTTTCATTTACATATTGATAAACAGAGAAAATGATAGTTTAACGTTATAATCAGATTTAAACTTGCCATCCGGCT
>JAYVUE010000046.1:0-27660 GCA_043788195.1 Chitinophagaceae bacterium | reverse complement strand
TGACAAAAGATACACTGGCAGTTATTGAATTGGGTAAAGAAGAAGTGATTAAAATACCGAGGGTAAAATCTTTTAAGTCACCGGAAAAAGGCCCAGGCTGGATTGCCTACCAAATGGAAAAACCCTTGCCTGATACTATCAAAAAAACCAAGACGGCTGTTTATGACTCTATAAAAGTTAAAACAGATATGCTGGTAAAACTGGCCGATTCAGTTATCCGAAGATCAATTGATTCAATAAAAGGTAAGATCAACAAAGAAGAAATTATTGCGGTTGCACAAAAAGCAGCCAATGAAATTTTGCGTCATGCAAATGATGAACTTTTACAGTCACTTGTTTTGGCAAAAGACGCAGATGGAGATGATGCCACTGGTGCTGCAGCTACAGAAGGCACTGACCTTGTTGTAAGACGTATGAGTGATAACAAAGAGAAGACCTTTAAACTGGTCAGTGAGTTTTACTTTGATAAAAAAGGCACCCGGCTTTTAATTGAAACTACTAAAAACAGCAAAGACAGTAACAGTAAAGCTTTTGTATTGTTGTACAATCTTAGATCCGAAAAAACTGATACTGTGATGAGGGGCGTTAACGAAAGTAAAAACTTTGCTTTTGATGAGGAAGGGAATCAATTGATATTTGTTGCCGAAAGAGACAGCAGTGTAAAGGCCCTGCAAAAATTTTATAAACTATGGTATTTTATAAATGAGCAGGACAGTGCCAGGGTATTGGTGGATAAAAATACTGCCGGAATGCTGCCAGCCCATACCGTTAGTGAAAATGCAATTCCTAAATTCAGTAAGGATGGTAAAAAAATATTTTTTGGAGTGGCTGATATAAAACCACCTAAAGACACAACCCTCGTTGATTTTGAACTGGCCCGCATAGATGTATGGCATTACAACGATGATTATCTGCAACCCCAGCAATTAAAAAACCTTGACCAGGAATTAAAACGAAGTCATATGGCAATAATAAAACCCGGTATTGATGGCCTGGTAATGTTAGGCGCCGATGATGCAGAGAGGATAACACTTGTAGATGAGGGTAATGCCGATTGGGTGCTTGCCGAAAGCAATAAAGGCAACAGGATAGAAGGGCAGTGGACCGGAAGAACAAAAACAACGGCCTATATTATCAGTACAACAGACGGAAAAAGAAAACAGGTAATGACTAATTCACTGGCCAATTTTGATGCTTCTCCAGCCGGAAAATATGTATATTGGTATGATCCTGTTGTAAAAAATTATTTTACTTATGAAGTAACTACGGGCTCCATAAAAAATGTTTCGGCAAAAATAAAAGAACCATTATTTGACATTGAAAATGATGTTCCTGATTATCCTTCTCCCACTGGAATAACAGGATGGACAGCCAATGACCAATATTTTTTACTTAACGATGAATTCGATATCTGGCAGGTTAACCCCGGTGCAAATGAAGATCCAAAAAATATTACAAATGGCTTTGGCAGAAAAAACACAACCCGGTTCAGTTATATTCGACTCGATCCTGAAAAAAGATTTATCAATGCTGATGAAACCATCTTATTACGTTCATTAAATAAAACCACTAAATATGGTGGTTTGTATTCTAAAAAAATAAATGAAGTAAGCGACCCTGCTGTTTTATTAAACGGGCCATATAGCTTTAATGGTCCGGTTAAATCTAAAAATGCAGAACAATATATTCTTCAAAGAGGCAATGTCAGTCAATCTGAATTATTTGCTACAGCAGACCTGAAAACAATGAAACAATTGACAGATATAGCCAGTCAGCAAAAAGATTACAATTGGTTAACTGCTGAACTGGTTAAATGGAAAATGTTTGATGGAAAGATGAGTGAGGGCCTGTTATTTAAACCTGAAAATTTTGACCCTAAGAAAAAATACCCTGTTATCTTTTATTTTTATGAAAGGGATGCTGATGGTTTGTATAATTATCGTGCACCGTCTCCAAGTGCATCTACTGTTAACATTCCTTATTTTGTTAGTAATGAATACCTGGTTTTTGATCCCAATATTTATTATAAAAGAGGTGAGCCGGGGCAAAGTGCTTACAACAGCGTGGTAAGTGCTGCAAAATATTTATCAAAAATGCCCTGGGTTGATAGTACCAGGATGGCTTTGCAGGGACAAAGCTGGGGCGGTTATCAAATTGCTTACCTGGTTACCAAAACCAATATCTTCAGGGCTGCAGGCGCAGGCGCTCCCGTTAGTAACATGACAAGTGCGTATGGTGGTATCCGTTGGGCTTCGGGGTTAAACCGGCAGTTTCAATACGAACATACGCAAAGCCGTATTGGTGCCACTTTATGGCAACGCCCCGATCTTTACATTAAAAACTCACCCTTATTTTCTGCAGATAAGGTAAATACCCCGCTGCTTATTATGCACAATGATGCTGATGGATCAGTGCCCTGGTACCAGGGAATAGAATATTTCACCGCCTTACGCCGGCTGGGTAAAAAAGTTTGGATGCTTGAATATAATGGTGAAGATCATAACCTTGTTGAACGCAAAAACCGAAAAGATCTTTCTGTGAGGCTCGGACAGTTTTTTGACTACTGGTTAAAAGATACCAAACCCGCTAAATGGATAAAAGATGGCTTGCCGGCAACACAAAAAGGAATTGATTGGGGATTGAAGGTGGAATGAGATATACTGGATACTAGTTTTTGCCCGCCCGGCTAACGCCAGTCGGACGGGGATAGCAGTTCAAAGTATCGGGTAGCTCATATCCAGTATCAAGCATCCAGTATCATTTTTGGCCAGATAATTGCGGAATTAAATAAATTACCCTTTATTGTCTTATCAAATCTATTCTTTGTTATGAAAAAAAATATCATTTTCATTTCATTACTGGTTTATTTAATTTCAACGGTTAGTTGTAGTAAAACTGAAGTGACTACAGATGATACCCGGAGCTTTTTTATGGGTGTTACACCCTGCCTGCAGATTTTACCAATGCAGAAGTAGATACGGCTTATGCTTTTATTAATGATCATTGCGACCTTGTTTCACACCATTTTGATGACGGGATACCATACGAAGAAGCTTTTACTGGGCAAGCTTTTCCTACCTCCATGCAACAGGATGTACAATACAGGAAAACAAAAACGGCTGCCAATAAAAAAATATTACTGAGTGTAGCGGCCCTGAATTTAACACGACTTGAAAAATCAGATTATTATGCAAAATCAACAGTATCTGCTAGTATTAAAAATGCATGGAAACTATTAGCCTTCAACGATCCTAAAGTAGTAACTGCTTATCTGAATTAT
The DNA here is from genome assembly GCA_043788195.1 of Chitinophagaceae bacterium. Lineage (GTDB taxonomy): Bacteria > Bacteroidota > Bacteroidia > Chitinophagales > Chitinophagaceae > Ferruginibacter. The sequence goes on along the minus strand of JAYVUE010000046.1, from coordinate 24,380 downwards.
ATCAGTTGGCTGATAGATACATTTCAACCTTCATTTGTAAATTTTGGAGTTGAAAGTAATTCAGCATCATTCTCAGTTTCAGCATTTGCTAAATACAAGGATTTTCTTTCACAGGTATATGCACGTTTAAAAATTAAATACCCCGGCATTCCTTTTTTTATCAGTTTTATGGTTGATGAAACCAATGAAGGATTTTCCAATGCCACACAATTATTACCATTTACTGATTATATTGGGTTGAGTGCCTATCCATACGTAACCGTTAGTTCATCGGGAAGTGGCAATACCAACCCGGCATTATTTCCTGCCAATTATTTTGAAAAATTCATCAATATGGCCAATAAACCACTGGCTTTTGCTGAAACGGGTTATATCGCTGAAAACCTAAGTATCCCTTCCTACAATCTTAATAAACAGGGCAATGATAACTGGCAAAAAGATTACCTGGAACTGGTTTACAAACTTTGCAATCAGCACCGGGCTAAATTATTGATATGGTTTTGCAGTAAAGATTATGATGCAGGTAATGCCTGGTTAATTGCCAATGGACTTTACCAGGATTTTTTTGCCCTATGGCAGGATACCGGCCTGAAAGACCAGAATGGCAGAAAGCGACCTGCATATAATTTATGGTTGAACTGGATGGCAAGAAAAAAAATAGAATAAATTTTGTAATCTATATCTTACCGCTCAGGTAAGTTTGTTCAACAGTTGGGGTATTGTTTCCCCCTGATTTTTCTAAAGTAACAATGGTACCATTTCATTGATTACCGGCTCAGTTGGCGCTAATCAAAGTGCGGCTTGCTGGGTAGTGATAACCAATAATGGCAAATATGCTTTCGCAACAAATACGGCCAGTAATAACCTTTCGAGTTTTGATGTAAATAAAAATACCGGCAATATAAGTGTAAATACTTCTATAGCCGCTACTACCGGTGCCGGCCCCATTGATGCTGCTTTAAGTAACAATTCAAAATACCTGTATGTATTAAACAAGGGAAGCCACAGCCTTGGTTTTTATGAAGTTGCCGGTAATGGCGCTTTAAGTAATGTGCAAACTGTAACAGGCATACCCGCCGGAGCAACCGGACTGGCTGCAAAATAAAATAAAATCTTAACATCGTCTAACCGTCCCGGTCTGACGATATTGCGGTATGACAATTATTTTCACAAAATAATTCAAATTAAAATGCCGGGTTTTTTTGGCCCGGCATTTTTTATCTAATTCGATTTATTATCAAATACTCCTGTTGCCGTCAAAATTTTCCAACTCTTTTGAAACAGCATTAAGAAATGTAGATCCCAATGCACCATCAATGATCCTGTGATCATAACTCAATGAAATATACATCATATGGCGTATGGCAATACTATCGCCTTGCGGAGTTTCTATAACCATGGGCCTTTTTTTAATTGCACCCACCGCCATGATGGCTACCTGTGGTTGATTTATAATTGGTGTACCCATGATACTGCCAAAAGTGCCCACATTGGTTAATGTAAATGTACCACCCATGGTATCATCAGGTTTTAATTTACCATTGCGTGCGGCATTTGCCAGGTTGTTTACCTGTTTGGTCAATCCGGTTAAATTCAACTGATCGGCATTTTTAATCACCGGCACTATTAAGTTACCATTTGGTAATGCTGTTGCCATTCCAATGTTCAGATCTTTCTTTATAATAATTTTATCACCATCAACCGAACTACTCAGTAATGGATATTTTTTTATACACTTAACAATGGCTTCAATGAACAGCGGGGTATAAGTAATTCTTTCTCCTTCTCTTTTTTCAAATTCTTTTTTTACTCTTTCTCTCCATAAAACCAGGTTGGTTACATCGCATTCAGCAAAGCTGGTAACATGTGCACTGGTATTTTGGCTGTCAACCATATGTTTGGCGATCAGTTTACGCATACGGTCCATTTCTATTACTTCAACATTACCAGGGTAGCTGTTAGCTATAGCAATTTCATTGTTACTGGTTTTAGGATCTGCAGGTTCTTCATTTCTTTGGTTCTGGCTAAATGCTAACGGCTCACGGCTAACCGCTTTATTGCCCACATACATCAGGATATCTTTCTTACTCACCCTTCCTTCCTGTCCGGTTCCGGGAATATTTTCCAGTTCAGACATACTGATACCTTCCTGTTGTGCAATATTTAAAACCAATGGAGAATAGAATCTTATTTTATTTTCTGATACCTGCCCACTGCCCACTGCCGACTGTGAACTGCTTGAGGGCTGGTAAGGAATTTCTTCTACTACTTTGGCTTCTTCATACTGGGGTTGATTAACCTGAACAGTTGGCTGATTATTTGAAATGGCAGCATTGGCACCAACCCTTATCCTGGCTATGACGGTACCAATGGGTACCACATCATTTTCATTAAATAAAATGGATTCAATTACGCCTTCGGCTGTTGAAGGAACTTCACTATCCACTTTATCGGTGGCAATATCCAACACAGTTTCATCCTGCTTAATGGCATCACCGGGTTTTTTGTGCCATTTTAAAATGGTGGCTTCCATGATGCTTTCACCCAGTTTCGGCATTACTAGATCAACTACACTCATATAAAAGTTTAAGTCTTAATAATCGTTTTCCCGGCAACCGCAAAAATAAGCAAAAACTTAGGTGTCAGGGGAAGTATTTATAAATATCTTTTCTGTGATCCAAGGCTGCAAATCCAAAACTATTGCGAAAAAAATAAATGCCAATACGGTAATCTCCTATTCTTATTCTATAAAAATTGGCATGCCCTTTTATTTTTTTCAGGTTTTTTATTTCAGATAAACTGCCTGCTTTCTCCGCTTACAGAATTATAGTTGCAATCTCTTTTGCAAGTTTTGAATCATTTAATTTCAAAACTTTTTCAAAAATTTCTTTGTAAAGGAAAGTTTCATTTCCTAAGTGCTTTTAAAACTTTATCTTTTGATGTATATCCGGACTTTAAGCCCTCTTTGATACTTTGTACAATGAAAAGATCTTCAATATCGGTAGCAGATATCCTTTTAGAACGTAGCCCTAATTCACTACTCAGTTTTAAAAGAAGTTCAGTTTTCTTTTTAGATTTGGTTTCAACAACAATTGCTTCCATAATCAATTGATTTTGTCAAATTTAGTTAATTATCCAGAATAAATTTTCTCAATAAATTCAATGCATTAGTGGCTGTTAATTGTATATTCCTTGTCCTGTCGAACCGGAAAGATAATTTCTTCGCTTCTATTTTATTTTTACTGCCGATGGCCACCCAAACTGTTCCTACAGGCTTATCGGGCATACCGCCATCGGGCCCCATAATTCCTGAAACAGCGATCACATAATCTGACCCGATATTTTTTAAAGCACCAGTGGCCATTTGCGTTACAATTTCTTCACTAACTGCTCCCTTTGTTTCCAATATATTTTTATCAACCTGCAATAGATCTTCTTTGGCTTTGTACGAATAACTGATCACACTGCCATCATAAAATTTTGATGAACCCGGAATGGAAGTGAGCAGGTGAGCTATATAACCACCGGTGCAACTTTCGGCCGTACATAATGTTTTGCTTTTTTCTATTAATAACCTGCCAATCAGTTTTTCCAAAGGTTCATCTATATTGGTCACCATATATTCTTTTACAAGGGACTGTAATTGGATGAACAATCCATCAATTTCATTCTCAATACTTTCCTTATTCATACCTGTTGAGGATAAACGCAAACGCACCATGCCATAGTTGGGTAAATAAGCCAATTTGATATGTTCAGGTAAAATTGTTTCAAAATCTTTTACTAATTCGGCCAAAAAACTTTCGCCAACCGCTGCAGTTAATAAGGTACGATGGGCAATATGCGGAAAAGTGAAATACCTGCTGAGCTCGGGTATCACTTCATCCATCATGCCTTTCATCTCGTGTGGTACACCGGGCAGGCTTATAAAGATCTTTCCGTTCTTTTCAAACCACATCCCTGGGGCAGTACCTCTTTTATTTAAAATTACTTTGCAGGTATCAGGCACTTCGGCCTGCAATAAATTGCGTTCAATGATGGGCCTGTTCAGTTTTGTAAAAATGTCCAGTACATTTTGCCGGGCATCTTCATTTACGATCATCTTACCATCAAAATATTTACACAATAGGGGCTTGGTAATATCATCTGAAGTTGGCCCCAGGCCACCCGTTATTAAAATGATATCAGCGTGTTGTTGTTCTTCATCTAAAGCTTTCCATATCTCTGCCCACACGTCGCCAACTGCTACACGCCGCACCACACGGATACCCGCTTTATTGAGTTCCTGTGCCATCCAGGCGCTGTTGGTATCAATAACCTGTCCTATTAATAATTCATCGCCGATAGTAATGATTGTTGCCTGCGTCATATTTACTTTTAAAAGATTAATTTTAATGCAAGATAAGTTAACAATGAAAATAGTTTATTGCCTAATTGGATTACTGGCCACTCATCTTTCTTTTGCACAAAATAAAGCAACACAATTGGATGCTGCGATAAAAAAACTAGAGTCAGATGAACAGTTTAAACACGCCATTCTGAGTTTATACGTGGTTGATAGTAAAACAGGCCAGCCTATATATGAAAGATACGCCCAGCTTGGTTTGGCACCAGCCAGTTGTCAAAAGGTAGTAACAAGTGTAAGTGCCTTTGAATTATTGGGTAAGAATTTTACTTATAAAACTGATATTAAAATTTACAAGACAGCTGATAGTATTAACCTGTTCATTATTGGGGCCGGTGATCCTACCCTTGGAAGCTGGCGTTGGCCTAAAACAAAAATGGATGCAATCTATGAAAATATACTATCAGCTTTAAAGAAAAAAAATATAGCTGTATTAGCTTGCGATGTATCAATAATTGAAAATAAGTTTACCTATCAGCCAATTCCTGATGGATGGGTTTGGCAGGATATAGGTAATTATTATGGGGCAGGTGCAAAGGCTTTTAACTGGCACGAAAATCAATATGACCTGTTATTAAGTTCCGGCAATGCAGAAGGAGATATTACAGAAATTAAGGGCTTTGAACCTTCATCATCAAAAATTTCTATTTTAAATTTTATTACTACCGGAAAAAAGGGCAGCAGTGATAATGCATATATATATTCAGCCCCATATAGCAATTCCACATTTGCTACAGGAACCATTCCGCCCGGACAAAATAAATTTATAATCTCCGGATCAATGCCCAATCCGGCATTGGTGTTTACCAGGGAATTAAAATTGAATTTTAATGCAAATGGCTTTACAATAGACCAGGGATCAAATCTTAACTTTTTATTTCAGAACATGGATATCCCTTCATTTGAAACAATTCAAACAATTGAATCTCCATCATTTGACAGCATTAACTACTGGTTTCTTAAAAAAAGTGTTAACCTCTATGGCGAAGCATTTGTAAAATCGATCGCTTATGAAAAAACAAGATCAGGGTCAACTGATTCTGGTGTAAAAATCATAAAAAATTTCTGGAAGGATCGGGGTATAGAAAGCTCAGCTTTAAACATTATTGATGGCAGTGGTTTATCACCTGCTAACAGGGTTACCACAAATGCCCTGGTTACTGTAATGCAATATGCTAAAAAGCAAAACTGGTTCCCATCTTTTTATAATGCCTTACCCGAAACAAATGGAATTAAAATGAAAGATGGGTATATCGGCGGGGTAAGAAGTTATACAGGCTATATAAAAAATAAAACCGGTACTGAATATACTTTTTCATTCATTGTCAATAATTTTGATGGTAGTGCAGGTTCAGTAAAAGAAAAAATGTGGAGGGTACTTGATATTTTAAAGTAACTTCATTTCCTAAAATGTTATTAACCAAAACTATTTATCATGGCTGAACAAAATTTTAAAAATCACGCAAGGTTTGTCCCCCTGTATCATTACATTGCGCCAATAGCGATACTTGCCTTAATTGTTGGCTCCTGTATCAATTTGTTTGATGCTTGTAATAAAAAAGATGGATTATACAGTGCATCACTTATTTGCTTAATAAGTTTTGTATTGTTGATCCTTTGGTGGTACACCCGTGCTTTTGCATTAAAGGCACAGGATCGTGCTATAAGATCAGAAGAAAACCTTCGTCATTTTATTGCAACAGGTAAAGCACTCGACAATCGTCTTCGTATGGCTCAGATCATTGCCCTTCGCTTTGCCGGAGATGATGAGTTTGTTGCTTTAGCGCAAAAAGCAGCAAACGAAAATATGAGTAGTAAGGATATTAAAATGGCCATTAAAAACTGGAAAGCAGATAATAACAGGGCTTAAGTTAATGGGCAATAGGCAATGGGCAATCCGCAGGATCCCTGTGGGTGGACAATAAGCAATGGGCAATAAGCAAGCTTCGACCATAAAGCCTGTTGCATATTATCTATTGCTTTTTAGAAATAACCGATCAGTTTCGCCTTCAACGGATCAGGCATATCGCAACGCTTCATCGTTTTGGCATCCATAAAATAAAGGGTGATATCCCCGGTGTTCAGCAATTCATCCAGCTCATTATAAATTTCGTGATGAAATACGATCTTATGATGAATAGGTAATTCTTTCAGGATTGTTTTAACAGTTATAAGATCGTCGTATTTAGCCGGCCGCAAAAACCGGCTGTGAATATCTATTACAGGCATAATGATTCCCATGGCTTCAATGTCTTTATATGTATAGCCGATCTGGCGGATAGCTTCGGATCTGGCTATCTCATAAAACTGTGCATAATGTCCATGGTAAACAATTCCCATCTGGTCGGTGAGGGCATAATGAATGCGTATTTGAGTTTCCGTTATGTACATAAACTGTTAAATAAAAATTATTTGAGTAAAGCATACTGCCTGAAGCCCCTCCTTCGGAAGGGTTTGGGGAGACCCCTACTTACCTATCATACTATCTACACTTACACGCCCCGGGCCAACGAGAAATAATACAATATACCCTGATAAATAAAGAGCTGCAACTTCTCCATCTCCAAATACATCGCCGTTGTGTGATTTAAATATCATTACCAATGTAGCTATGATCAATGGTATGGCAGCCAACCGGGTGAAAAGGCCAAGTATCAGAAAAAGAGAACAAAAGAATTCAGCAAAAATGATCAGTATATAACTGGTAGTACTGCCCAATCCCATAAAATTCATAAATGTATTTTGTTTTTCTGCAAAGTGAACTAATTTATTATAACCATGGTGCATCATTAATATGCCAATACCAAGGCGGAGTAATAACATTGCAGCATTGAAAGCACTTGCGGAATATTTTGTTGACAATAATTTTTTCATTTATTTTTTAAATTTTAAGATTTTGTTTTTAATATTTTATCAGAATATTAACAGCCATACAAAAATACAAACGTTTCATTTATAGCTGTGATCCATTTATACACAATTGTTTTGGAACGGTGTTTGTATAGGTCACATTGCAAGTAATTTTTAACCTACAAAAAAATGACAGCACTAAACAACATGATCAAAAAGCAAATTATTTTTCTGCTGATCACAGCAGTATTTTCGCTTCCCGTAATTGCCCAACCCACTCAATCTATCAGTGATCCCGAAAAAAAATTTAAGCAGGCCGCAGCCTATTTTTTAATGGAACAATACGCTCTGGCCTACCCGCTACTGGCGGAACTAAAAGCCCAATACCCTGATAATACGTCCGGTGATCATGCATATATTAATGACGATGTTAATTACTATTATATAATGTGTGAGTTAAAAATGCAGCAACCCCTGGGTGAGCAGGAAGCCATACAGTATATCAATATACTAAATAATGAATCCCGCAGGCAAATGCTGAGTAACCAGTTGGCGAAGTACTATTTTTTTAAAGAAGATTTCAGTACTGCCATTTTGTATTATGAAAAGGCCGGATCAGCAAACCTCAGCAATACTGAAATTGCAGATACCAAATTTGAAAAAGCCTATTGTTATTTTATGCTAAAGCGGTTTGTTGAAGCCAAACCATTATTCAAAGAAATAACACAATTGAACAGCAATAAATATTTTTTTCCATCTAATTATTATTATGGGTATATCTGTTTCGGCGACAGGCAATATAAAGAAGCACTTCGTGTTTTTAAACTGTTGGAAACGAAAGAAGAATATAAAGACAAGGTTCCCTATTATATCGCTCAAATTTATTATTTACTCGATAATAAAGAGATGGCTTTAAGCTACACAGAAAAAGTATTAAGCAGTGGTACTCAATTGTTAAATAAAAAAGAATTAAACCTCCTGACCGGGCAATTATATTTTGATAAAAAAGATTATAAAACAGCTTTACCCCTGTTGGAAGCTTATGTGCAAAATAATGATTCAGTAAGAAATGAGATATTATATGAATTGGGTTATTGTTATTTTGAAAACGACCAACCCGAAAAAGCAATTGAACAATTTAAACAGTTAAGCAACGAAACAGACTCACTGGGACAAAACAGTATGTACATGCTGGGAAATTGTTATTTGAAAACAAATCAAAAAGAAAATGCACGTAATGCCTTTCAATATTGTGCATCTAACAGTTCCAATGCCAAACAGCAGCAGGTATCAAAATTTATTTATTCCAAACTATCATATGAATTGGGATATACCGATGTGGCGCTGCAGGAAATGAAAAAATATTTAACAGATTACCCGGGCAGTGAGTATGATACAGCAGCCAAAGAGATCATGGTAAACCTGTTTGCAAATACCAGCAATTTTGCCGACGCTCTGGAATTATATGAGTCTTTTGATAAGCCATCAAAATCTTTAGCGCCGGTATATCCACGGATATTATATGGCAGATCAGTAGAAATGGTCAATGACCAGCAACTCAATAATGCAGATGAACTTTTACTTAAGCTTTTAGATTTACCGGCTTCCCGCTTAACACCTTATGCTAATTTCTGGAGAGGAGAGATCGCTTACCGCAATAAAAATTATGATTACGCCATCAGGTATCTTGATCTTTTCCTGTTGAGCAGATCACCCTCACTGGGCGAAGCCAATGACACTACTGCAAGGTACGATCTGGGTTATAGCTGGTTGCAAAAAGAATTTTATGCTAAGGCATTGGGATATTTTGAACAAATAACAAAAACAACTTCAACCGTGGCGCCTTTTCTGGAACAGGATGCATATATCCGTAGTGCGGATTGTTATTTTATGGCAAAAGAATATGAAAAAGCAGGCAGCATGTATGAAAATATGCTAAACAATGCTTTTCCTCAAAGCGATTATGCCTTGTTTCAAAAAGCGGCAATAGCCGGTATAAAAAATTCTTCAGAAAAAATAAGAATACTCAATAGCCTGATCCATTTATATCCGACCAGTAATATGGGACCTGATGTAAATATGGAAATTGCCAATACGTATTTAGCTGATGAAAAATTTAGTGATGCAATACCTTACCTGATCAAATTATTAACGGATAAAGAAGCCGTAAATATAAAGCCGCTGGTTTATTTGAAACTGGGATTAAGTTATTATAATATTAACATGAATAAGGAAGCACTGGAAAATTACAAGGCACTTATACAACAATTTCCCAGTTCACCCGAAGCTGAGGAAGCATTGGCAAATGTGAAAAACATTTATATAGAAGATGGGAAACCGGCTGAATACCTTGACATGATGAGCAAAAATGGAAAAAGTATTTCGCCGGTAGAAGCAGATTCACTTACTTATATAGCTGCTGAAATAAAATACACCGCCAATGATTTTGCAACTGCAATAACGGGGTTCAATAATTACCTATCACTTTTTCCGGCAGGGGCACATGTATTGGAAGCAAATTATTTTATTGCTGAATGTTATGATAAGAACAAAGAATGGGCAAAAGCTTTAACGGGATATGATTATGTAAACAGTAAAGGCCTCAACAGGTATTTTGAAAGAGCTACCATGGAGGCTGCAAGGATCTGTTACTTTGAATTAAAGAATTATGAAAGAGCGTTGGTTTATTTTGAATCATTACGAACAGGTGCTGTAAACCAGGATAATCTACTGGAAGCTTTAAGAGGATTGGTTCGATGTTATTACCAGCTAAAAGATTTTTCTAAAGCCAATGATGCTGCAAAAAGTCTTGCAACAAAAAAGGGCATCAGCACAGATGACAGGTCGATAGCACTTTTGGTGCTGGGTAAATCTCAACAACTGAATAATAATTGTGCAGAAGCCATATCTTCTTTTAAATCATGTGCTGCCATTAATAAAACGGCATGGGGAGCAGAAGCACGCTACGAAATTGCCAGTTGCCAGTTTACTATGGGTAGTTATGTTTTGGCAGAAAAATCGGCGCTTGCTGTTATCAAAGAAACGGGATCATACGATAACTGGGTAACGAAAAGCTATATTTTACTCGGCGATATTTTTATGCAGCAAAAAGATTATTTCAATGCCAGGTCTACCTACGAAAGTGTGTCTAAAAATGCGGTGATACCTGAATTACGGCAGGAGGCACAACAAAAATTAAACAATGCCATCGCAGAAGAAAAAGCTACATCAAAAAATCAGTAGTCATTAAAAATTAAAAATTGAAAATGAATAATTTAAAAACCCGCAGATCTTTCGGAATAAAGAATTTTGTTTTGCCTGTTGTTTATTGCTTATTGCCAATTTTATCTATGGCACAAAAGGACAGTACAAAAAAAACAACCATTAATATTAATTCTTCCTACAAACCTGTTTTGAGAAATGCAGTAAAAATAAATTTTTCGGCATCGCATGCTCCGGCAGATACGATAGCACCCAAACTGGACTATGAAATTCCAGCAGAAAATTTATCGTATACTTATCAGCCAATTTCATTAAACCCAATTAATCTAAGGCAGGATAGTAGCCTGAACCTGGGAACCAGGAACTATATTAAAGCGGGTTATGGAAATTTTACAACACCATACCTGAATGCAGGTTTTAGTTTTGGTGATGGTAAAAAAAGTTTACTGAATGTAAATGCTACTTATATTTCTTCTAAAGGAAAGATAAAATACCAGGACTATACACACATTAACCTGAATACAGCAGGCAATTATTATTTAGCAAAGCATGAGGTATTTGGGAATGTATCAGTAAGTGCTGATGAAAATTATTTATATGGCTATGATCATACAATAAATAAATTTCAAAGAAAAGAAATAAGACAACAGTTTCTGGATATAGAAACCAGTGCTGGATTAAGGAATACGGTTATTGGTGATTACAGGATCAGTTATAGCCCTTCATTGAAATTTACCGAGTTTATCAAAAGAGATAACCTGTCAGAAACTTCCGTGCTTCTTACTGCCCCTGTTACAAAACAGTTTGGCGATGCATTTAATTTTAAGGCAGAGGGAAAGGCAGATCTTACTTTTTATTTAGCAAAAAATAGTTCTACACCAAAAGTACAATTCAATAATCATGTAATTCAGGTGGCTCCTTCTTTGGTTTATACAATACCGGGTTTTAGTATCAATGGAGGGATCATTCCAACCTGGGATAATGGAAATTTTGTATGGTTACCCAACATTTATGCAGAAGCGAAAATTAAGAAAATTAATATGGTGTTCCAGGCAGGTTGGGTTGGTCGGTATACTAAAAACACTTTTCGCAATTTGAACGCAATTAATCCTTATTTACAAACGATTACTTCCCAAACAAATACAAAAGAGATTGAATTTTACGGCGGTGTTAAAGCAACAATTGGTCAACATTTTAATATTAATGCCAAAGCGAGCTTGGTGCAATATAATAATCTGCCCTTCCTGATCAATGATACAGCTACCGACAATAAAACTTTTGTGATCAGTAATGAGGCTAGTGTAAAAGACATTCGGTTGCACGGAGATATAAGTTATAATATCAACGAAACTTTTACTGCCAAAGCCGGAATAACTTTTAATGGATATACGTTTATGCAATCCAATGCCAGGGCCTGGAACACTGTTCCTGTAGAGGTCAATGCATCGTTACGCTGGTGGGCATTTAAACAGGTTTTATTGAAAGCAGATTTTAATGCATTTGGTGCTGGTTATTATTTAAATAAAGGAAACACAGCTACTATGTTCAGGCCCGGAACAGACCTCAGCGCTGGGATAGAGTTTAAAATAAACAAAACTTTTAGCGCATGGATGGACGTTAATAATATTTTTAATGATAAATATCAACGTTGGCATAATTACGAAGTATATGGTTTGAATTTATTGACAGGGTTAAAAGTTAATTTTTAATTAGAGATATCCGGTAAACTGCAAAAATCAGCTCTTTAAAAGGCAGGATCTTATAACAAATTTAAAAAAATAAGGCAATATTGTATTGACCAGAATTTTGTTCTTAATGCTTTTGGCAAAAAGCATTAAGAATTTCATTTGTACGCCATACCTTTGAGCATCAATTATCATTTGCTTAAAAGTTCATGGAAAAATTACTGGCTTCATTTCTTTTTCAAAACAGATCATGTCCACTGACAGGCCTGGGTAATTTGTATATTACTACAACAACGGCAGCTACAGATCATGCTAATAAAAAGATCGAAGGTCCTTCAACAATCATACATTTTTCAACTGATGAGGTCAATTCAGCAGATCTGCTTAATTATGTTGCCCATAAAACAAACAGCGATAATTATGAAGTAACAGAAGCTTTTGATCATTTTTGCGATAACCTGAAAGAGAAATTAAAAACAACGTCTTCTGCAGTTCTTAAAGACATTGGAAGTATTTATGTTGATGAAGCCGGTATATTTACATTCAAGCCATTTGTGTTACCTATTGCATTTTCACCATCTGTATTGGCTGAAAGAGTAGTACACCCCGAAGCCGAACATAATATACTGGTGGGGGATAAGGAAACCACAAATACTTTAATGACCGAATACTTTAAAGAAGAAAAGGTAAAAAAAGACCGCTGGTGGATCTGGGCAATTGTACTTGCAGCCGTTGCCATCGGAATAATAATAATTTATTGTAATGATACCGCTGGTTCAATGTTATTTGGTAATGCAATAAATTATTAATGAGCATGTATCTGAAAAACTACGAAAAATAAATGATCCATTATAATAACTGCCCTGTTTGCAATAGCCCCAATATTAATCTAATACTTACAACAAAAGACTATACTGTTTCGCAACAGGAGTTTTTCATTTGGCATTGTAATGATTGTACTTTCAGGTTTACGCAGGATGTTCCTTCCCAGGATGCTATCAGCCCTTACTATGTTTCTGAAAATTATATTTCGCATAGCGATACCAAAAAAGGGCTGATCAATAAATTGTATCATGCTGTAAGAACTACAACACTCAATGCAAAAAAGAAAATGCTGATCAAAGAAACTGGATTGCAAAAAGGAAAGCTATTGGATATTGGTTGTGGTACCGGGGCTTTCCTGTACAATATGCAGCAGGCTGGCTGGGATATTACAGGGTTGGAACCAGATGTAACTGCTAGAAAAAAAGCAGGAGAATTATATGGGCTTCAACCACAGGAACCGGATAAATTATTTGAATTACAGCCAGGTTCATACAACGCCATAACCATGTGGCATGTACTGGAGCACGTTCATGAGTTGCATGCATATATCAGGCAAATAGCAGAATTAATAAAAATGGATGGAAAAATATTTATTGCTGTACCCAATTATTTATCTGCAGATGCTGTATTGTATAAAGAACACTGGGCTGCCTGGGATGTGCCACGTCATTTATATCATTTTTCATCACAATCAATGGAAAAATTAATAGGTATCTATAACTTAAAACTGGTAGCTGTTAAACCTATGTGGTATGACAGTTTTTATGTGAGTATGCTTAGTGAAAAATATAAGAATGGAAAAGGGAATATTGTAAAAGCTTTCTGGAACGGTTTTGTATCGAATGTAAAAGCGATTGGTAATAATAGAAAGTGTAGTTCGTTGATCTATATTATCGGTAAAGAATAATTGGTAATGGACAATTTGCAAAGTACTTCGATCATTAAGTTACCTATCTCCGTCCTATTGGTGTAAGCCATGCGGCAACATCCGGTATCTAAAAATCGGGCTCCCTGTATTAATTAAGTTTAACCTCAAACATTTTTGGCCAACGCTTACCGGTAATGAACATTTTTTTAGTAATGCTGTCATAAGCAATACCATTCATTACATCTGTTCTTCCAGCCACAATTTGATTAGGGAAATATTGTTCCGGCATTCCCGTTAAAGTCATTTTACCTTTCACATGCCCGCTGGCTGGTTCAATTTTTACAATTAGATCTGTCTGGTATACATTAGCAAAAACATAACCGTCAATATATTCAAGTTCATTGATGGCATCTACAGGGCCTGCATTATCTGTAACTGCAATTGTACTTTTTACTTTAAAATCATCCGGGTTTACAAAATAAAGATTGGCAGATCCGTCACTAATGATAAGATCGGTATCGTTATTGGTGATACCCCATCCCTCATAAGGCCATTTAAATGTTTTAACGGGCTTATCAAGATTAGTGATGTCATAAACATAAACAATATGGCTTCTCCAGGTTAACTGGTAAATTTTTCCTTTAAAAATGGTAATACCTTCTCCAAAAATTGAATCAGTACCCATCATGTGTTTCTTTTCAACTATACCTGTTTTCAAATCGGTTATCCTTAAAGAAGATGTTTCAAAATCACCTGTTCCTTCATATAGTTTGCCGTTATAAAACTGAAGGCCTTGTGTGTAGGCGCTTGTATCGTGGGGATATTGCGAAATGATATTATAACTGATCGCTGGTGTGGGTACCGGAACTATTGTAGGATCATAATCCGGTTCTTTGCTATTACAGGCAGTAAATAATAGTAGAAGGGTTATTGCTGAATATGGCTTCATTATATTTTATAAATTATCAGCAAAAGTAGGAAACTGCTGCTTGTAGCGAACATTTTATAGAGCAAAGAATGTAATTGTTTAGTTAAATATAAAATGGCAGTAGTAAACAGAACCCTGCTGATCTATTGACGGAGTTAATTATTTAAATTATAATAAAAATTTATTAAGAGCCAACTTCAACTTTCAGTTTTTTTATAAATAACATTTCTTGCTGCAAGGTAATTCAAAATGTAGGTAAAACATTTTTCATCGCTGCCAATTAGTTCAGGAGGAAAGACACCTTTTTGTGTGAAAACATTATCGGCCAACATATTCAGCGCAGCCGTACAGGTATAACCGGTAGTACGACTCATTGATGAGGTGGCAGATGCAGCATCAAACGTATCAAACAACTCATAACAAATATTCTTTTGTCCATCACTGATATTTATTCGCATAATGGTAAATTCTTCTTCTGTATCACCTAATTTCCATTGATCAAATAAAATGATTGAAGAAAATTCACGAGGAGAAATTTGTTGTCCTTTAAAATTAACGGATGCGTCATTAAAAAACCCGGCAGCAAAAAGTGATTTCATCAATTCGATATGTCCGGGGTAACGTAAAGTTTTTTCTTTCATGTTGGGGATATGCCCCATTGTAAATAAAATAGAACGCAATCCATCGGTATTAAAAGATTCCAATGTACCTATGTTTTCAAAATTGACCAGTTCGATATCACTCATTGCCGGTTTGGTTACAATACATCCATTTTCAACATAGCGTGCCGGCCTGCTGTATTCTTCCAACACATCTATCGGTGAAAAGGGGGCTTTATATTCAAAAGGTTTCACTCTTTTTTTTGGTAATCCACCAACGAGGCATTCAAAGCTGGTTATTTTCATTTTTTCGTTGTAATAACCCAATATAAAATTACTCATGCCTGGTGCAACCCCGCAATCAACAATGGCGGTCACATGATTTTGTTTTGCCAAAGCATCCAGTTCCAGTGCATCTTCCGGAAAAAATGAAATGTCCACTACGGTTTTCTTTGCATTAATAATTGCTTCAAGTGTAAGAAATCCCATAAAACCGGGTACTGCACTTATTACAAAATCGAATCCGGCCAGTAGAGTATTGTAATTACTATAATCACTCAGATCAGTTTTTATTGTTTTAATAGAATTGTCTTTTTGTGAAAGCAATTGCAGCGAATGGCCACTTATATCAAATGAAGTGACACTATATTTTTTTGCCAGGTCAATCGCCATTGCACAGCCAACCATCCCGGCGCCTAATATACCTATATGCATAAATTAATTTTTTGTTATAAAGAGAATAATTCAGTTGAGCTTTGTTGTCCGCTAAATTTCGGAAGCGTTCAAAAGCAATAATATCTATCAGCTTTTAACCAGGCTAATACCGAGGTGCCATTCATCATAATGGAAATATAGGCAGAAAGCCTGTAGAAATGGAAGTATGATTTGATCTTTGCCAGATAGTAAAGTTACTGATTATTATAGTGTTTATACAACCTATATGGTTTGTTTTTAATCCGTAATTTTTTTTACCAACAGGTAGCAGATCACAATCAATATCATTAAAAGGATGATCGTAAAATACATCCAGGGTTGCTCTTTTAATTTTCGTTTCTCCTTCCTGTTTTTTTTCTTTTCTAATTGTTTATGCAGGTCCTGGTTCAGCTGTTTTACATACAGGGAAAGATTTTTTTTATTATTAAATGTTTCCAGCCCTTCTACAGCGTCATTCATAAACTCATCATCTGCCATCTGCTTTTCCAGTTCGTGTGCTTCGGAAGCAGGCAGTTTTTTATTCAAATAGTCAAGCAGTTTATCTTGCTCAATATCTTTGTTTAAATTGGATAATATGTTTTTTAGGTCGTCGCTCATTTATTTTTTTACCTTTTACTAATTAATTTTGTTTAATAAACTGGTTTAGAAGGTTTAGAAAGTATAGAAGCCCGCCCGGATGAACATCCGTTCGGACGGGGTTTAGGGTGTTACCGACTGCCCACTGTCAACTACTTCCCTCCATTTCTTCCATAATTATCTTCAAATTCCTTTTCCCGTTTTGTATATGGCTCTTCACCTGTAATAAACTGAATTGTGTGATCTCTGTAATTTCATGGTAACTCTTTTTTTCCAGGTAAAACAAAGTTACACATTGTTGTTGCTCTTTATTCAGTTGTTGCAGGGCTGCTGCCATATTATTTAATGTTTTGTCTTTTTCTAAATGAGCGCTTTTATTTTCATCTTCATCAGGCGCAGACATGATCCGTTCATTGATCTCACTTGTATGTTTCCCTTTTTCTCTTAGCTTCATCAGGCAATGGTTTTTGGCAACCATATAGATCCAGCTTTTAAAATAGTCAACTTTGTATTTGTGCAATTCATTGATGGCTTTTAAAAATACCTGTTGAACACAATCTTTCGCTTCTTCCTCATTTTTAAGATACTTCATACTTACACCTAATAACAGCATGGTATAACGTTGTAATAATATGCCCAGCCATTCATTGTCATGATCGGCGTAAAATTTATGAAGTAGTTCATTATCGTCGATATGGTTGTATCTGCCGCTATTCACCTGGGTAAAAGGGTTGGTTTGTTATTTAGATGTAATCCCATGGTTGATTCCATAACGAAACAATTCTTCAGGTATCGCTTTTATCTGTGGAAATGGTTCTTTCAATTGTTATTGCATTATTTGTTTTTTTTGCTTTATCAAAAAATAACATTTTTATAGCGATCAGGATCATTAAACAGGCAAATATTTTTTTTACTGTTTCCTGAGAAAGGCTTAGTGCCACCTTACTACCAAAAAAACTGCCTAATAAAAATCCCACAGCCAGCATACCCACCACCCTGAAATCAACATGACCTTGTTTATAATACTGCAAAACACCTAATATTCCAACCGGTAACATGATCAAACCCAAAGAAGTTCCTTGTGCGGTTTTTTGACTGAAGCCGATAAAGTACACCAGTGATGGTACAATAATAAGACCCCCTCCAACTCCTACAAGTCCGCCCAGAATGCCTGCTGCAATTCCAACCACAATAATGATGAGAATAGTTTGTATATCCATATTATTTTTTTTAGTGATCATTTTGAAAATTTGGTTTTGTATAAAGCTATAGCTTCTTCAATAACTGAGTAGGCTGCCTGTTTATCCTGAAAATCGTCAATCTCCACTTTTTTATTTTCCAATACTTTATACTGTTCAAAATAATTACGTAATACGGCTATAAAATGTTGGGGAAGCTGCGCCATCTCTTTGATATAATTTACTCCGGGATCTTTGCTTGCAACTGCAATTATTTTATCATCAACAACACCTGTATCGATCATTTGCATATTACCAATTACGGTAGCCTCAACCAGGCAAAGAGGTTGAATACTTTCGCTGCACATCACCAGGATATCCAATGGATCGCCATCCTGCCCAAGGGTTTGTGGTATAAAGCCATAATTTATCGGGTAATGAAAAGAAGAGTAAATGATACGATCGAGTTTTAATAAGCCCGTGGTTTTATCAATCTCGTACTTGGTTCTTGAACCCTGGGGAATTTCTATAAGACCGTTTACAATTTGTGGTGCATTATTTCCGTAATGAGCGCCATGCCATGGATGGAGAACGTACATGTTGGGATAGAGTTTAGAAGGTTTAGATAGTTTAGAAGTTTAGATGGTTTAGTGGTTTAGTTAGCCTTTCAAAAATTCATTATCTCATTGCCTATTGTCAATTGCCCATTGCTTATTGTACACTTAAAGCGTCCTGCGGATTGCCCATTGTCCATTGCTTTCACTGCACCAATTTATAGCCTCCCCATGTTGCAGCAATTCCCAACACGATGCTTGCAGTGATATAGATCATAACCATAACATATTTTCCGTTTTGGAGAAGAGCTAAATTCTCCAGTGAAAAAGCAGAAAAAGTAGTAAAGCCACCGCAAATACCTGTTGCCAGAAATAATCTCCAGTTGTTTAAAAATGAAACATCTTTTATGCCTGCCATAAAAATTACCCCGATAAAAAAACTACCAATGATATTTATGGCCAGGGTAGAGTAGGGGAAATATTTTGTTGTGATCAATAACGAACTGCCATACCGGAGTATAGATCCTAAACCACCACCAAGCCCAACCAGCAAAATATTTTTGATCATTTTTATTGTTTACATATTTCCGGAAAATGTATATTTCAGATCGATCAGCCATTTGCCATTTATACGTACCAGTTTTATTTTATTTTTCACATCTTTTTTATAGCTGTTACTGTAGTTAACGATGGTAATCGTATCTGATACATTACTGATCTCATTAATAATGATATCAGCCGATTTAAATTTTTCCAGCTCTGCCTTATCTTTTTTACTGTATTGTTGTTTAAAACTTTCAAAATATTGGCCATTGGTCTCATCCTGCAAAAGAAATGTTTCAGCATCAGAAAGGTTATTATTTAAAACATCACGGATAAAAGTTGTAGCAGTTTCTGTATCGGTTTGCGGTGATTTCTTTTCATTGCTGTTGCAGGAAAGTAAAAAGAGCATGATAGAAAGCAGCATTGAACCAGTTTTTTTCATACTTAAAGTTAACTATCTTTCCAATATGTCAAATAAAAAAGCGCCCCGGAATCATTTGGGGCGCTTCAATAATAAAAAATTTATTTAATTATCATCTTTCTTTTTTGTCGCATCTTCCAGCCTTTTCATGCTTTCTTTTACTTTATCACCAATAGAATCCAGGTTCATGTCCTTTATCTTATCAATACCATGATTAATGGTGCTGTCCACATCCATTCCTTTATCTTTAATTTTATCCGTTCCCATATTCATCATGGATGATTTATCGAAAGCCACTTTCCAGCTGCCACTTTCTTTTTTTAATGTAAAATTGGTGGTTTCACTGCTGTTCTTATCTTTTACAGCAATAGTTGCTTTATCGCCATCGATCTTTGCATCACCAAATTCCATTTTAGTCTTATCATATTTACCATCGTCTTTTTTATCTCCGCCCATTTTCATGCCCATCTCCATCATGTCAAGCATGCTTTTACTTTCAGCAGTTGCCAAACTCCTGGCAGCACTGATATCTTTTTTTGTAAGCGCATCAAAAAAACTGATCAAAACGGCTTTTGGGTCAGATTTATCTACACTGTTACAGCCAGCAATAAAGAGGGATGATAATACTACCGCTCCTATTAACAATTTTTTCATAAATGTTTGTTTTTGGTTTAAGATTCAAATTTAATTTTATTTTTCTACTTTCAAAACAATTATTTAAATAAAATTTGTTTTTGTTCTTTGCATTGTGGCTGTAAAAAGAGGTCGTCTACGCCTATAAACGCAAATTTACCGATATGGCTTATATTGAATTGCAGTTTTCCATTGGTACCCATCAGGTAGGATTTATAGACAAATTCGGCGCAATACATATGATCGTTGCTTTCAAGATCAAATTTCATATCAAACATAACGCCCATGTCATGCAAGTTTTTAACTGTAACCAGCAGGCTTTTTATTTCAGCAGCTGAAAGCTCATATTTAAAAATCCCGAAGCCCCGGTTACTGTAGGGTTCAGCAAATACTTCCAGCGGATCCCGCCTGATCTTCTGATCGGGGTTCCAATCGCCACCTAAAGCATGGTAGACAAACAAGCTATCGTGCTCAATACTTGCTATTCCGCAATGCGAATAGGTTTGGTTGCGTTGATTAAGGCTTCGTAAACTTTCACTGGTAAAATCATTGCCGGTGCGGAGCACAAGATCACCGGAAGCAACTGTTTTTTTTATCTTTTCTATGGCAGCATATGCCCTGGCAATTTTTTGTTTTTCTGCAATTGAGTCTTTGTAACCAATGATCAGATCATGATCGCCGTTTTTGTTTGAGCAGGAACAAACAAAAAAAATGAGGCAGCCCGCAAGCCACCTCATTATATGATAAAGGTTAGTATTTCCTAATGATCTCATTACTGCAAATCTACTACAAAGTTTTTTTCTTTTCTGTTTCAGTAACATCATCTTTATTGTATGCCCTGATAATTGATTTTACCAATTTATGCCTCACCACATCTTCTTCATCCAGTTCGATATGTGCAATGCCTTCAATATTCTTTAATATCCTGGTAGCTTTAAACAAACCACTTTGTTGATTCTTTGGCAGGTCAATCTGTGTGGGATCTCCGGTGATGATGGCTTTTGCATTGGGCCCGATCCTTGTTAAAAACATTTTGATCTGCAGGTCATTGGTATTTTGTGCTTCATCTAAAATGATGAAAGCATTATCCAATGTACGGCCACGCATATATGCCAGCGGTGCTATCTCGATGGTACGAGTAGTCATATAATAACCCAGTTTATCAGCAGGTATCATATCATCCAGCGCATCATATAATGGACGTAAGTACGGATCAATTTTTTCTTTGAGATCGCCGGGTAAAAAACCCAGATTTTCACCTGCTTCCACAGCGGGCCGGGTTAAAATTATTTTTTTAACCAGTTTATTCTTCAATGCCCTGACTGCTAATGCTACTGCTGTGTATGTTTTACCTGTACCTGCAGGACCAATAGCAAAAAGAATATCATTTTTATCACAGGCTTCCACCATTCTTTTTTGATTGGCAGTACGTGCCCTTACTGTTTTGCCATTAGGGCCAAATACCAATACATCATTGGGGTTGCGATCCATAAAATTATCTATCACCTTTTCATCATCTCCGCCAAGGATCTGTTCAAAATAATTGGCGCTCATATGGCCGTTCCGTTCTAAGTATTGAAGGATCAGATCGATCTTTTCCCTGGCACCTTCGATCTGTTCGGGTGAGCCGCTTAGTTTGATCTGTGTGCCGCGGCTGAGAATTTTTAAAAGGGGAAATTTCTTTTTTAAGAGATCCAGTTTTCCGTTGTTTACGCCAAAGAATTCAATGGGATTTACGGTTTCGAGGTTGATGATCGTTTCTGTCAAAGGTTTCCGGTTTTATACGCTGTTTTTGTCAATGGTAATAAAAAACAAAACCATACATAGCAGCGATCAGTTAACAATAAAAAATTGTTTTGTACTACTTTCCTTTCTTTTCAAATGTAACGAATAAGCATTGATACATTGCAAATTTACTTATTCACAAAAGATAATTTTTAGTGGAAAAGTTTTAGTGAATCTTGACATGGGATATTTAAAAATACAAAGTTTTAAAAAAGAATGCTTATGTTTTTTTGATTTTTTAACAAAAAGATAATGATCTTAAATATGATTTTTCAAGATATTTCTACCCAGTGCAAGTATTATTTGGTAACGATGGTTCCAAGTCAATTTTTTAAATTGCAATGCCCTAAAAGAGAGCATTGCTGAAAGATATGGGAAATAGTTTAATAGCCGGATTTAAGAAAAATCGGGTTTAAAATAGTGTAAGTTGTTACTTCTTTTAGTAATTGACCCGGTAGTGATGGTTTAGTTGCTTGAGGGTCATTTTCATTAAAGAGCATATCACTTCTAACAAAAATTGGAAAAGTTTTGTAAATTTTGATCATTTTTTATTTCACAATAAAAATAATGCAATAAACGATGGTTTAATTTTTTCTATTCGATCATTTTATTTTATAATATTCAAAGCTAAAAGTAAAACAATTACCAGAATACCTACAAGTGCAGATGCAAATAAATACTCTGCAATTTTTTCCAGGCGTTTTTCTCTAAATAGATTTGGTGTTTGTATGGAAAAAAAAGAAAATAAACTGGATGAAACAAGTACTACTGAGATAGCAGAAGTAAACTCGTCAATAATACTCGTTTCCGAATAAGTTGAACTATGCACCTGAAAATGGCAGACTACAAATAGGATGCGGAGCTGAATATTAAAAGCCTAAAAAACAAGCGAAGAACTTCTTAGTTTTTTAGGGATACAAATTAAATATAAATTATGTAGTAACTTTATTTACATACAAACTCTCTTAGAACCGCTTTACATAGGATGCAATGTTAGCTGCCGTTTGAATTATTGAACGAATGTTTCTTGGATGATTGATTTTACGGAAAAGATTTCTTTTTCTGTAAGAGTATCTAGAACTTTAATGATTCTTACTCTATCAATTGTTCTTATTTGATCAAGTACAATCCAACCTTTAATCTTACCATGCTTAATCTGAATTCTTGTAGGATATGATTTGGAAGTGCTTGTCATTGGAGCAATAACAATAGTTTGCAAATACCGATTCATTTCATTGGGTGAGATTATCACGCATGGGCGTGTTTTTTTCATTTCGCTTCCCATAGTCGGATCAAGATTAACTAAAACTATTTGATATTGCTTTAGCTCCATTCTTCAAAATTTTCATCTTCAAAAACATCAGCCATCAATGATTTATCATCTTTATTGGAATGCATTTTTTTGAAAGCATTTTCCCAACCTTTTCTTGGTGAAGACTTAGGCTTAATAATTATATAGCCTTTTTCGAGAATTAATTCAACAGTGTCTTTAATGTGATACTTTTCTAACAAAGTTTTTGGCAGCCGAATACCCTTTGAATTTCCGATTGGCACTACTGAAATGTCCATAAATTTAAAATTACTGTGATTACAAAGTTATTACATTATTTTAACTGACAAAATTTAATTTTCGAGTCGAAACAAATGGCAGGTAACGTGAGGGCTTGGCGTTGGGCTGGACATTAAAATGTCCAGCCCCGAACAAAAGCCAAAGTGAAATGCTGCTGGAGCAGGACAACGTCCTGCCAGCCTAACGGCGAGCCCCTGTTAGCAGCTGTGTTATTTTTTAGCCAGTTTATGGAAACCAGATTTTTTTATTTGCTCATTAGCCTTAGCTAACTTTTCAGGGAATAGGATAATTTTATCGTACTTGTTCAAAGAAGTGTCAATTCGAACAGCTGGAACCTTTTTTTTGTTTATCTCTAACATTGTTTTCATAGTTCAAATTTAAGATTTTTTTCTGTGAACCGCAAAGGCTTGATAATCTTTTCCTTTCTCATACCATTCCCACTCATTTTGGCTTTCTCCCATAATATCAAAATCCTCCTCAACAATATCAAGATACTTGTTAATACCCATCCGGTAAAGCCTTGTCCTAGTTCTTGTACTACCAGTTGCATATACCCATGAATTAGGATGTTGACCAGCAAAGGCATAAACCGCTGCAACAACGGTAGCAAGCACCTTTTCCGAATCATTATTGTCAGTAACTACTTTGTCATCTACGTCATCAGTCGATAAATTTTTATCACCCAATGCTAGGTTGTATAAATTCGGTAAATTCATTTGTTGGAACTGGATAACCTTAATAATCTTTCCTTTTGGACCTTCACTTAAAAATTCAAATGTTGTAAGGCTGCTTCCCGCTTTCAGTTCATAACGTTCAAGTTTCATGCTGATTCATTGTTTGGACGAAGATAACATTTCTTGTCTGTCAGAATTGAATAAAAGTTCGCGGAAACATAGCTGCTAACGTGCGTGCATTACCGACGTTGGGGGATTTGATGCTGGTCAAGCCCAACCGCTAAGCACAATTAAAGAAACGAAATATTCTTTAAACCGTAAAGCCAATTACTGAACGGTCAGGCCCATAA
>JAYVUE010000045.1:0-23458 GCA_043788195.1 Chitinophagaceae bacterium | reverse complement strand
TTATCCTTCTTATGGCCTATGTCATTTATTGGTTGCTCTCTACTATACCAATTACTGTAGGAAAGCTTAATCCTTTCACTAATGCAATTTCAGATTTTGATCTCACTGACATTTGTTTTTCAAAATATCATAAAAGCAAAACAGCCGGTTTTGATAAAAGGATTGTGATCGTGGATATTGGACATGAGAACAGGGAACAAATGGCAGCAATGATCAAGATACTCGAGTCATTTAAACCCAAAGTGATTGGCATTGATGTTTTATATGAAAGTAAAATTGACCCCTATATGGATTCAATACTTGCTGAGCAGGTAAGTAAAGAAAAAAATATCGTACTTGGATCGCAATTGAATATGGAAGGAAATAATTTTAAAGAAATGGCCGGGCCCTTTGCCTCGAAGGATAGTTTACGTGGGTTTGTAAATATGGTAGGTGAAAATATAGGTACCATCCGTTATTTTTCTCCAAAGGAAAAAGTAGGCAAGAGAATATTTTATAATTTTAATTGCCTTATTGCAAAGGAGTATGATTCTTTGTCATTTAAAAAACTCATTTCCAGAAACAAACAAACAGAAATAATTAATTACAAGAGAAGGGATACAGATTTTCTTATTGTTAATTACGAAGACTTACTTAACGGCAAAGTGAATGGTGATTTTTTTAGGGACAAGATCGTTTTAATGGGATATATGAATTCGGGCCCTTATGATTTCGAAGACAAGTTGTTTACGCCCTGCAATGAAAAATATGCCGGTAAAACGATGCCTGATATGAATGGTGTGGTTGTTCACGCCAATATCATTCTTACTATTCTTGATCATGACTACATCAACAGGATAAATCCATGGTTAAGCTGGTTACTTATCGTGCTCGTATCATGGTTACACATTGCTTTTTTTACCAGGGAAGAGCTGATCAGTGGCGGGCCAATGCATCATGCAATCGTAAAGTCTTTACAATTTATTTCAATAATTATTTTGGTGTATATCCACATCATTCTATTTGACCGGTTTGACCTGCGTATCGATAGTGCTACCTTAGTTGTTATCCTGGCTATTGATGTGGATGTTATTATCTTTTATACAGCTCTTGCAAAATGGTTGAACAAAAAATATGGATTTAAAACGATCTACCAAGTTAAAAAAGGATAAAATCTTTAAGCAAATATTTTACCTGATTTTTAATTCCTGCCAGCTGCTATTCAACATATGTTTTCAAGATATTTGTATCCCGAACCGGTATTAAGCAGTAATATATTTTCATTGCGCTGTATGAAACCTTCTTCAATAAGTTGAATCAAGGCAGTAAATAAAGCCGCACCTTCCGGTGCGATCAATAAACCTTCTTCCCTTGCTATTTCTTTAACAGCACTGATCATCTCATCATCGCTTACTGCCAGGGCCATACCATTTGATTCTCGAAGAGTTGATAAAATAAGGTCTTCCGCAAAAGGATTTGGTACTGCAAGACCGTTGGCAATGGAAGCTTTGCCTATATAATTTTTTGAATTAACCTGTAGGCCATTCCATGTTTGCACAATGGGACAGCAGTTTGTTGTCTGCACAGCGATCATTTTTGGTAACCGATCTTCAATCCAGCCCATGTCAATCATTTCCTGAAAAGCTTTCCAAATACCAATTAACCCCGTGCCTCCTCCGGTAGGATATAAGATCACATCAGGCAATACCCAGTTTAACTGCTCTGCAATTTCATAACCCATTGTTTTTTTTCCTTCGAGCCGGTAAGGTTCTTTACAGGTGGATAAATCAAAATACCCTTTGTCTACTTTTATGTCCGCCAATTTTTTGGCGCAATCACTAATTAAACCATCAACAAGGATCAATTGGGCATTATACAATTCGCATTCATCTTTAAAAACTTTGGGGGTGTGCCTTGGCATTACCACAATGGCTTTCATTCCGGCCTTTGCACAATAGGCACTCATAGCCCCTCCTGCATTACCTGCCGTAGGGATGATACAAGTATCTACGCCCAGTTCTTTTGCTTTGGATATGGCTACACTTAATCCCCTTGCTTTAAATGAACCGGTAGGATTACCCGATTCATCTTTCATCATCAAATTGAATAAATTATATTTATTACTAAGGTTTTTCAGATCAATAATAGGCGTCATTCCTTCACCAAGACTAACAATATTTTCTTTATTCAATACCGGCATCATTTCAAAATACCGCCACATATCATTTCTTCGGTACAATAATTCCTGTTTTAAAAATTCTTTTTGCAATAGGTATCTTACAAGTAAAGGCTTATTGCAACAAAGCGAAAATGAATTTAATTTATGTATATCATACCGGGTACCGCAATTACTGCAATCCAGGTGTGTTACGAATATAGATTTATGAGTTAAAACCATTCAACTGTTTTTTTCAAAAATAGAGTTGATAAATGGTTAATGCCAATAGCCATTTCTTATTGGCTATAACTTTTTGTTATAATGAGAAGTAGCCATTTTGATAAAGAGGGCATTTAATTTATCCGTTTCAGAACCCTGGCGTTGGATAAAATAAAAATCCCGGCTAATAGTAAGAGAAGGGATATTCAACTTGATGAGTTCGCCATTTTTTAATTCTTTTTGTACAGATCGTAATGGCAGAAATCCGAGACAGGTATCATCCAACAAAAAATTTTTAAGTGCTTCTGTTCCGCCCAAAATTATTTTTGTATTAAAGTCAGAAAGTTTGATCCCATGCTTTTTAAGTGAATCAAATACAGCTGCCAATGTTCCCGATCCACGTTCCCGTAACGCTACGGGTATTTCTTTTAGCTCTTCAATGCTTATTTTTTTTCTTTTTATCAACGGGCTTTTTGCGGAACAAACCGGCACTACTTCATCTTTTAAAAAGAACTGGTATTTTACAGATGTAATTTTGTTTTTTCCTTCAATGATACCCAGGTCAATTTCCTGATCCAATAAAGCTTTTAGAATATTTTCTGAATTCCTGTTCATTAACCTAAGATTAAGATCAGGGTATTTTTGATGAAATGCAGATAATACACCAGGTATAACGTATAAAGCAACAGTAGTGCTTGCACCAATGACCAACGAACCTTTGGCTTTACTTTGATTTTTATAAGTCGTTATATCATATGACAATTGTTTTTGAATTTCTCTTGCTCTGGCTAAATGCCCGAATAATATTTCACCCTCTTTGGTGAGGGCAATGGAATTTCCTTTACGTTCAAATAAATTGGCATTAAAATGTTCTTCCAGTAATTTGATATGTTTACTGATAGCCGGCTGACTGATAAAAAGCGCTTCCGCTGCTTTGGAAAAACTTAAGTTGCGGGCCACTTCAAAAAAAACCTCGTGACTGTAATTGAGCATTGCAACGCAAATGTAGGATTAGTAAAACACTATGAATCAATTTTGAATTACCACACCTGTCAAATAAAAAACCCTTCAAAATAAATTGAAAGGTTTTTTGTCGGGATGGCAAGATTCGAACTTGCGACCTCCTGGTCCCAAACCAGGCGCGATAACCGGGCTACGCTACATCCCGAACTATTGGGTTATCGATTTTAATAAATCTCATTTTACTGAAATCAAACCATACCGCTATTTTTTGGTATGGTAAGATTCGAACTTGCGACCTTTCCGATCTCAATCGGGACGCGATAACCGGGCTACGCTACATCCCGAACTATTAGTTACCGGTCTTTAAAATTATTTTTTTCAACCAAACCATACCATTTGTTCCTGTCGGGATGGCAAGATTTGAACTGCAACCTTCCCAATCTCAATCGGGACACGATAACCGGGCTACGCTACATCCCGAACTATTAGTTACCGTTTTTAAAAAACTTCTTTGCGGAGAGGGTGGGATTCGAACCCACGGTACAGTTTAACCCGTACGACGATTTAGCAAACCGTTCCTTTCGGCCTCTCAGGCACCTCTCCTAATTATTTTACCTGCCCAATGATTAAGGGGTGGCAAAAATACAATTGTATTGTCTATCACCCAAAAGAAATAAGAAGGAAATAAGAAATAAATAATCAGGAATGAAAAATAAGAAAGGCCATGGCAGCTGTACGGCAAAACTTCCTTACTTGCCTACCCGCAGGCAGGTTTTATATTGAAAAGCAAAAAAAATCCAAATCCGCCGGGACCTGGACTTTTTTAACTTGTGGTTATTAATATTTTACATAGCGGCTAATTGCACTTTTTGTTGAAGTTCAATAACGCTTTCTTTAAAAAGTGTATCTGTATCCATCAGGTCTTTTACAGTTTGACAACTATGAATTACAGTAGTATGATCCCTGCCACCAAAATGTTCACCAATTGTTTTAAGTGAATTTTTAGTAAACGCTTTGGCCAAAAACATGGTTATCTGTCTTGCCTGTACAATTTCCCGCTTACGGGTTTTTTGTAACAATTTATCATAGGGAACATCAAAATACTCACATACCATTTTTTGAATGGCATCTATAGTTATTTCTTTACTGGATGATTTTACAAAATTGCGTAATACTTTCTTTGCCAATTCAAGGTCTATTTCCCTTTTATTGAGCGAAGATTGTGCCAGTAGTGAAATTAAAGCGCCTTCCAGTTCCCTTATATTGCTGTTAATATTATAAGCTATATATTTTACTACTTCGCGGGGCATTTCCAAACCATCATTCTTCATTTTCTTTTCTAATATCTCAATTTTAGTATCATAATCCGGCATCTGCAAATCTGCACTTAAACCCCAACGAAACCTGCTTAATAATCTTTCCTGTACTCCTTCAAGGTCTTTCGGAGGTTTATCGCTTGTTAATATTAATTGCTTGCCACTCTGGTGCAAGTGATTAAAAATAGAAAAAAATGCGTCCTGTGATTTTTCGGCCCTGTTAAAAAACTGAACATCATCAATAATTAAAACATCGATCAACTGGTAAAAATGAATAAAATCATTAATAGCTCCGTTACGGCCGTGGTCAATGAATTGGTTAATAAATTTTTCGGAACTCACATATAGTACCACTTTATTGGTATGCAATCTTTTTACTTCGTTGCCAATGGCCTGGGCCAAATGGGTTTTTCCCAAACCAACACCGCCATAAATAACCAATGGATTAAAAGATGTGGTTCCGGGCTTCTCAGCAACTGTTTTACCTGCACGACGGGCAACCCGGTTACAATCTCCTTCTATAAAAGCATCAAAAGTGTAAGCATGATTCAATTGCGGATCGATCTGCATCTTTTTGAGACCCGGGATCACAAATGGATTTTTAACAGGATTATTTATGACTAGCGGAAAATCCATTTCGTTATTTGAATATGATTTATAACCTTGTCCTGGCACATCCATGGTGAGTGGTTTGTTTTTACTGTTACCACTGTCTACCATTATTCTGTATTCCAAACGTGCTGCTGTTCCTAATTCTCTTTTTAATGTTTTTGCTAAAAGCGAAACATAATGTTCTTCAAGGTACTCATAAAAAAACTGACTGGGTACTTGTATAGTTAAAATTTTTTCTTTTAACGCAACTGGTTTAATTGGTTCGAACCAGGTTTTAAAATGTTGCCACTCAACAATATCTTTGATTATTTCTAAACAATTAGACCATACCTTATCAAAAGCTTTATCCATTATTCCTTAAGCAGTTTATATATTTATTTTCCGATTATTTTTTTGTACCCCCCTTTGCCAATTTTTCTTTTCACTAATAATTGAAAAAAATGTTTAGCAAGACAGCGAATATCGAATAAATTGTTGAAAAAAAATTTTTTTATTCATTTGTTTTTTTCCCAACAACCACAGTATGCGATTTGGTCAAACTTTTCTTTTTAAATCCCGAAAATTCAAAGTCCAGCCTACCCAGCACAATACCGGCCCAACCTACCTGATTAATAAGCACATCGCTACCCGATTTGTTCTTAATTACAACAGGTGCGTCTAAAAAAGTATGCGTATGGCCTCCAATGATCAGGTCAATATTTTCAGATGCTGCGGCCAAAACCACATCACTTACCTTTTCATTATCATATTTATAGCCCAGGTGGCTGAGACAAATGATCATATCACAGCCTTCCTCTTTTTTTAATTTACCGGCCATTTCATTTGCTTTTTCAATAGGATCAAGATATTTTGTGTTCCCAAATAAACTATCCGGCACTAATCCATTCAGTTCAATTCCAACAGCCGTTACCCCAATTTTTAATTTCCCTTTTCTGAAAATCTTATACGGCCGGTATTTGAATTCCATTGGTGTATTGGTAAAATCATAATTACAAATCAACAATGGAAACCCACCATGATTGAGTTGTGTTGCAAAATTTTCGAGGCCCGCATCAAAATCATGATTACCCATTGTTGCGGCATCATAACCCATTGCAGCCATAGCTTTCATTCCCGGTTCACCTTTATATAAATTAAAAAAAGGAGTGCCCTGAAAAATATCACCGGCATCTAATAATAGAACCTGATCAGTTTCGCTGCGAATTTTTTTAATTAGTTCGGCCCGTACTGCAACCCCACCAAGGCCCTGGTTTTTTCCACCATCCATCGGAAAGGATTCTAACCGGCTATGCACATCATTAGTATGCAGAATAGTAAGTTTTTTAAGATCATTATTATCCTGCAAACCGCCCAAAACAGATCTTGAAGCCAATAAAGAACCGGCCGCTAAAACAGATTGTGCTATAAATTTTCTTCTATTCTGCATTGCTTACCCTGTTTTCGAGTTTAACCCATAATTTTTTTCCTGCCCTGGTGAATTGCATAAAATATTCAATAACTGCATCCCTGAAAAGGTATCCGTTATTTATCTGCGGAATCCCTTTAAGCATAATACAGTCATCACCGCCATTTGCTACATAATCATTATTAGCAATTGTATATATAGTGCTTTCGTTGATTGGTTTGCCCCCGATCAATACATTAATTGCTTTTTTATTTTTTATTTGCATATTAATTCCAGCACATGGCCACCCTCCTCTACTTGCAATATGATCTAAAAAATCCTGTAAAACTTTGCCGGATATTTTTTGCAGTATCAAAATATTGTCAAATGGTGCCAGCTCAAAGATCTTTCCTCTTGAAATATTTCCTGCTGGTATAGAAGGTAAACGAATACCACCCGAATTAATGAAGCCGGCATCAACAGGTATTTTATAATTCAACTTTGCCATTGCCAGCATTGCATCTGCCAGGATATTTCCTAATGTTCCCTCAGGACGATTTTTTTCCAACAGAATTTCACTGACAGCAACAATATCATTCATACTATGGTTTACACTATCAGCATAAGGCCTTAATAATGAAATTAAAGAGCTATCTGTTTTATTATTGTTGGTAATGCGGTAATCGGCATATTGAACGGATTGAGGTTGGTAAACAATATTACAGGAGGAAGAAGAAAGAATTATGGCAAATAAAAAAGAGAGAAAAATATTGCTGAATCCGTGTTTGAACATTGTGATCAATTATATAAAGGAAGATAGCTATTATTATTAAAAACAAAGAAAAGAATCAGTAAAATATTTATCAGGAAATAGAATTACTTTTGAAATATTAAATTGTTTCTATGAGTTATGAACTGACGGGCAAAATAGTTGCCAAATACGATACGATGCAACGCACCGAAACCTTTAAAACAAGGGAATTTGCTGTTGAAAAAACGGATGATATAAACGGTCGAACCATTACCAATTATGTTAAGTTTCAATGCGTACAGGATAAAACCACTATCATTGACCGGGTCAATATCGGGGATGAAATAAAAGTGTATTTTAATATCAAGGGAAGCAAATGGGAAAAAGATGGTAAGGTTAATTATATCACCAATTTAGATGCCTGGCGGATAGAACAGATCATGCAGCCCGGTGCAAAAACATCTGATAATGATTACCTGGAGCCCCTGGATACTTTTTCGGGTACAACTCCGGATGCAGTAGATGACTTGCCGTTTTAAGCCCCATAACCCCCAAGGGGGAAATTTGAGTATTAGAATTTATGGCTCTTTTTAATATTTGTGTTATTACGATTTTACGTATTGAAAAATGCTTTCTAATATTTTACCGATAATAGAAACTGAGATTTTAGGATAAACACCTGACCTCATGCAACAAAAAATTTCTTTAAAATTACTTCCTTCTGAAGCGGGTGATGAAGCCGTAATTAAAAAATTGCTTGCCAATACCAACGGTAAAAATGAATCTTCAATTACCGGCTTTCACATTATCAAAAAATCAATTGACGCAAGGGCAAAAACCATCTGGACCAATCTTTCTGTAAATGCTTTTATAGATGAGCCTTTTCATAAACGAAAAATTAATATCACTCAATACCCCGATGTTAGTAAGGCCAAAAAGAAAGTGATCATTATTGGTGCAGGTCCGGCCGGTTTATTTGCTGCTTTAAAATGTATTCAACAAGGTATTCAACCTGTTATTTTAGAAAGAGGTAAAGAGGTAAGAGCAAGACGGCGCGACCTTGCCATATTGAATAAAGAAGGCATTGTAAATCCCGAAAGTAATTATTGTTTTGGCGAAGGTGGTGCAGGCACTTACAGCGATGGTAAATTATATACCCGAAGCAACAAACGTGGAAACATTGATAATATATTAAACCTGTTTGTTCAGTTTGGAGCAGATGAACGGATCTTATATGAAGCCCACCCGCATATAGGTACTAATAAATTACCGGATATCATTACTGCCATGCGGCAAAAAATTATTGATTGTGGCGGAGAATTGTTGTTCGAAAAAAAAATGGTTGATATAGTAATTGACAAAGAAAAAATAAAAGCGGTAAAAACAGCTGATGGAAATTTATTTGAAGCCGACGCTTTTATTCTGGCCACTGGCCATAGTGCAAGGGATGTTTTTGAATTATTGCACAACAAACAAATTTTAATTGAAGCCAAACCTTTTGCATTGGGTGTTCGTATCGAGCATCCCCAAAGCCTGATCGATAATATTCAATATCACTGTAGCGTAAGAAATGAATTTTTACCCCCTGCAACATATAGTTTAGTACAACAGGTAAATGATCGGGGTGTATTTTCTTTTTGCATGTGCCCCGGCGGAATCATTGCACCTGCATCAACATCTCCCGGCGAAATTGTGTTGAATGGCTGGAGCCCATCAAAACGTAATAATCCATTTGCCAATAGTGGAATGGTGGTACAGGTAGATGTTGAAGATGCTTTGAAATATTTTAGAAATAAAAGAGATTTAGATGGGTTAGGGGGTTTAGGAGGTTTAGATGGTTTAGGAGGTTTAGGGGGTTTAGGGGGTTTAGATGGTTTAGAAAAAAATTCTTTGCTGTTAATGAAATTTCAACAGATGGTAGAACAGAAATGTTTTAATTCAGGTGGCGGACATTCTGTTGCCCCGGCACAACGGATGGTTGATTTCAGTAATGGAAAATTATCCGCTTCATTACCCTCCTGTTCTTATAATCCAGGGTTACATTCATCACCATTAAATGAGGTATTACCAGGATTCATTTACCAGGCATTAGCAAAAAGTTTTATTGCTTTTGGAAAAAAGATGCCCACAGGACAATTTGGGAAAGGTTATTTTACCAATGATGCTGTAGTTGTAGCAACAGAAAGCCGAACATCATCGCCAATACGTATACCCAGGAACAGCGAAACCCTGACCCATCCGCAACTAAATAATTTTTATCCCTGTGGAGAAGGCGCAGGCTATGCGGGTGGTATTGTAAGTGCAGCCATGGACGGGGAAAGAGTGGCGATGCAGTTGGCGGATATTTTTATTTGATGGAGGGGATTGCCTATTGACCATTGCCTATTAACCTTTTCCAACTGCCATTTATCAGAATTGTTGCCATCTGTTTTTTGTTTACAATATATTTGAATAATAAAATGATCTTAAAATGAATATTTTAGAAGTCCATCATCTAAAAAAATACTTCGCCACACAAAAAGCTGTTGATGATATCAGCATGAATATAAAACAGGGCAGCATTTTTGGATTACTAGGACCTAATGGCGCAGGCAAAACAACTTTATTGCGCATGATCACAGGTATTTTTTATCCTGATAGTGGTGAGATATTATTTAACGGCAAAAAATTTGATCCTGAAAAAGATGTTGAAAGGATCGGTTATATGCCTGAAGAAAGAGGTTTATATAAAAAAATGAAGATCGGTGAACAGGCGGTTTATCTGGCACAATTAAAAGGCTTAAGCAGGTATGATGCCATGATAAAGATCAAAGACTGGTTTGAACGGTTAGAAATGCAGAGCTGGTGGAATAAAAAAGTAGAAGACCTTAGCAAAGGAATGAGCCAGAAACTGCAGTTTGTAATTACAGTTTTACATGATCCTAAACTTATCATTTTAGATGAACCCTTTAGTGGCCTAGATCCTTTGAATGCCAATCTTATCAAAGATGAGATCTTCAGGCTGGCACAAAACGGATGTACAATTATTTTCAGCACCCACCGTATGGAACAGGTTGAAGAGATCTGTGATCATATTGTTTTGGTCAATAAAGGACAGAAAATATTAGACGGTACTTTAACTGACATTAAAAATAATTTTAAAGAAAACCTTTACAGCATCAGCGCTGAAGTATTACCTGAGCACCTGGCTACAAAACTTTTTGAAGTAACAAAACACACACCCGAAAAAATATTGATCAAACTAAATGAAAATACTGTAACTAATGAAGTATTGCAGTTTATGATCAATAGCGGTGTGTCTATACAATCATTTCATGAAGTAATGCCATCCTTAAACGATATTTTCATTAAACTGGTTGAAGGCACACCCAATACAAGGCAGTTTCAACAAAATATTTCTTAAAAGAAATTAATAAAAGTATGAAGAAGATAATATTAATTATCCGAAGAGAATATTTAACAAGGGTAAAAAAGAGGACCTTCCTTTTAACCACTCTATTGTTTCCATTACTTTATATGGGACTGATCTTTGGCACCAGTTACCTTGGTGCAGTTGCAAAGAATACATTACACGTTGCTTTACTGGACAACTCTGGTTATTTTTCCGATAGCTTATTTATGAAGTCTAACAAATTAGACAGTTCCGTATTATTTACTTCGGTAAAAGACACTTCTATACAGAGTAATTACACTAAGGAAGGTTATGATGGTTATATTATTTTGCCGGAGATGGATTGGAAGACAGGAAATAAAAATATTAAATTCATTACTGATAAAACACATGGATTAGGCACAGCCAGCCTCATAGAAAATAAATTAAATATTATCTGGAGTGAGACCCTGAATGAAAAACTGGGTATCGATAATGATAAAAAAAATATCCTTAATTCAAGCAGTATTTCGGTTAAAGAAGAAAACCAGCAAAACAAAAATGCCGATTCCACCGTTGCTTCTACCATTGGTTATGCCTGCGGTTTTTTAATTTACTTCATTTTATTGATCTACGGTTCACAGGTTATGATGGGTGTTATGGAAGAAAAGACCAACCGTATTGCTGAAGTGGTTATATCATCTGTAAAACCATTTCAATTAATGCTTGGGAAGATCATTGGTATCAGCCTGGTGGCCCTTACACAGTTTTTAATATGGGTAACCTGTATTTTTTTAGTGTATACCATTGGAAAAGCGGTGGGATCAAACAATGCTATGGCAAGTTCAATGGTTGAAGGAATACAAAGGTCATTTGCCAGTGTAAACCTGCCATTGATCCTGGGCTGTTTTGCTTTTTATTTTATGGGAGGATTTTTCTTTTATTCTTCCCTTTATGCCGCCATTGGCAGTGCAATTAATGAAGATGTACGAGAAGCGCAATCATTAAGTTTTCCAATCACCCTGATCATCATTTTTTCAATTATTATGATGTCAGTAGCCATCCGTGATCCTAATGGCCCGGTTGCTGTATGGGGCAGTATTATTCCCTTTAGTTCGCCAATTGTTATGATGGCCAGGTTACCATTTGGTGTACCGGGTACAGTACCAATCTGGCAATTGATCTTATCAATGGTATTATTGGTTTCGGGTTTTTTATTAACTACATGGCTGGCTGCAAAAATTTACCGCACAGGAATATTAATGTATGGAAAAAAACCAAGCTGGAGGGAGATGATGAAGTGGGCCTTTAGAAAATAAAATGGTCGATGAGGCGATAAGCAATAGACAATAAGCAAGTGATCATCATAACGAAATGACTTAATGCCTAATGGCTTGTTTTATCTAAATCATTTGTTTCAGTTGCTATTGGTTCGGGCTTGTGTTTCGTTGCTTTTATAATGGCTTTATTCAATTCTTCCTTAAGAAATCTTTTGAGAATTTTCCAGCTAACTAAGACCAGGCCGATCAATGTGCCTAATATCAAACCTATCAATGTATAAAATGTTGTTGAAACCTTAACCGCATCATAAGGAGGCTCGGGTTTGTCAAGAGGCTCAATAATGGGCGTTTCTTTTTGTAGTTTATAAGCTGCTGCTTCGCGGTTATTTACTGCATAATAATATTGTGACTGTACAGTTGATTTGTCCTGGGCCAAATTAAATTTAGGCAGACTATATCTTTTCAGGTCTTCGTTGGTAAAAAAAGTGGTTTCATCCAATATTATGGCATTTTGATCCAATGAATTTAAAACATGGGAAAGTGAGTCGGCTTTTTTTACTGCAAATTCATAATCTATCTGTGCTTTTTTCTTTTTCAGGTCAATATAAAAACTAGAAATTTTATTTATGAATACATAACTGACTTCTCTTACAATTTGTTGGTTGGTATTACTAAAATACAATTCGAGGATCCCGTTTTTATTGATCTTTGCACTAAACCCACCTCTTAATAAGCTACTACCGGTATTGCTTAGTTGTAAACTATCGGTAGGCATATTAATTTTTTGGTTTTGCATAAACCCTGTATGAGAATTATATTCATCTATCAGCAGCTCTGAAATGGTTTTATTGTTCATAGCAGGTATCCTTGTAATAGAAACGGCTTCCCTTGTTCTTCTGCTGGTGGCTAATTCCACAATATTAATTGAAGCCTCTCCGCTGAAAGATTTTGGTGCATCTGAAAGACCCAGGATATTACTTATAGTGGAACTGGTTACGCTGTTATCACCCGAACTGTTTAAAGGGAATACAGTAGCCTTGGAAGTAAAATAAACAAGGCTTTGTTTAGCCATATAATAAAAAAAACCGCCAAATCCAATTGCAATGATAAGTATAAGCCAACTGAACTTTGTAATTCTTTTTATCAGTTGTTTGATCAATTCAAAATTAGTCATCGGCTATTTGTTTTTTGCAATTATAATCTTATTAAAAATTTTGCAATTATAGCTCCCGTTACGATCGGCACCATAGATACTAATATCTGCTGCACAAAATCTCCTGCACCTTTTCCTTCCGGACGATAAGGAACAATAACTGTACTTCCTTCTTTAACCCTGGGATAAAACTTAATAAAGAATAAAGACCTGGTTCGCCTGCTTTTTCCATTGGCATATTGAACGTAAATACGGCTACGCCAGGGCCGCAAGCCAAAACCACCGGCTTTATCAATGTAATACCCAACATGGCTATGCTCTTTATCAAATGTTAATTTCAATGGCGATTGAACAGTTCCTTTTACATTTACAAATGGATTTATTTCGGGAACAAAAACTATATCACCATCCTGCATAACAATATCGTACTTCGAATTTTTATATTTCATTGCTTTATTAAGATCAATACTTACGGGTTCATTGGCAACTTCAGCAATATTAGTTTTAGCAGAATCTAATTTTATTTGACCCAATGAATCAGTTAATGTTGTTACTTTGTCAGCAACATTATCCCTGAAGAATTGCGTTTTCTTACGATATAAAATTGCACCACTCAGGTCGGCATTTTCCCTTACGCCCCCTGCCCTTTCAATAAAAGATGATAAACGCTCCTGTTTGTTAAGCTTTGGATAAGGGCCTGTATATTTAACCAGCCCGTTGATCTGAACCAATTGCTGTAACTCATAGGTCGGATTTTTCCTTACATACACCTGGTCAAAAGGCTTTAATATTATTCCTGCAGCAACAAGATCAAGCTCAAGTTCAGGGAAAACTTTAATTGTTCGTATAACCGTTCGTGTTGGTGTTTGTTCTTTTTTTGCAGAATCAATATCAACTACACTCGAGATCTCAATTCTTCCAAATTCAGCAGATTGCTTTAAACCGCCGGATAAATACAATAGGTCCTGCAGTGTCATACCACCATATTTATTCACTTTACCTTCTTTTCTTACTTCCCCAAATATTTCTACATATTGTCTATCAGCAAATTCATTGGTGTTGAAAAACAATACCTGGTCATTGGCAAATAGATCAATATTGTTGGCGCTGGTGGTATCATTTTTTGTGATATCCGATAAATTAACCTCCAGTTTGTTGGCTTTGATATTTGTACTATCTCCACCACCCCTAAAAACATAGGCCCTGGGCAGATAAGTATTACGGGTGATACCACCTGCCCGGTTGATAAGGTCAAATAATTTATCCCCTTTACGAATCTCATAAGCGCCCGGATAAGATATTTCTCCTTTCATTTCTACCTTGTTGATATACCCCTGGTTAACTCCAATTACTTTTACAATATCTCCGTCATTCAGCAAAAAATCTAAGTTTTTTAATCGCAGATCATTTGTAGGATTAATAATGGCTGTTGCATTAACATCTTTTATTACTTGCTTTTCCAGTTCTGTCCTGTATATTTTTACACCGCTTGAAAATGCATCCCTTTGCAGCCCTCCTGCATATTTCAATAAAGCTTTTAACCCTTCGTCTTTTTTTAACTGGTAAAACATCGGGCGCCTGAATCTTCCTTCTGCTTTTACTTTTTTCTCTACTGTTTGCACAATAACAAAATCATTATTATCAAGGTAAATATGCTTGCCAAAATCTCCGGTCGTTAAATATTTGTATACGTCTAACTCATCAATGACCTTGCCATTGCGTTTAATAAGAATTTCACGCAGGTTGGCCAGATCTGTTGGCCCCCCGGCTAAAGCAATAACATTAAATGCATTTGTGAATGCTGAAACTGTAACCGGCCCCTGGGTACTTACCTCACCTGCAACATTTACTGTGATGCTACGTGGTGCACCTAAGGAAATGGTAATATTGGTTGTAGGTGGTACATAAGATTTGAATCGCCTGGTTAATAAGGATCTGACACTTTCAAATGGTAAGCCCTGGATATAAATTTTTCCCAAACCCGTTGGAAAGATAGAACCATCCCTGGCTACTGTATATTCTAAAGTGGCTTCTGCACCATTCCATAATGAAACAATGATATGATCGTACACACCAATGGGATAATCCAATGGCGGGGTAGATAATTCGGTAATAGAAGCCACTACACCGCCCCGGAATAAATTCATGCCGTAGGTGTCATCCGTTTTATTAATTAATGGGGTTGTATTTTCTTTTACCAGGCTATCTTTTTCAATCTTTTCTTTCAGGGATTTATTTTTATCAGAACCAATTGATTTATTGTTAACTGATCCTCCGTTTTTATCTTTTAAAAATTCATACAATTGTGCCGGAGGTAA
The DNA here is from genome assembly GCA_043788195.1 of Chitinophagaceae bacterium. GTDB lineage: Bacteria > Bacteroidota > Bacteroidia > Chitinophagales > Chitinophagaceae > Ferruginibacter. The sequence goes on along the minus strand of JAYVUE010000045.1, from coordinate 7,955 downwards.
CTGGGTGGGCAATCCTTCCGGGTTACTGGGATCTTTAACCGGGGGCTGGCCCTGGGTCCGGCTTGCATTGATAAAAAAAAGCAGGCAAAAAATGAAAGCCGTTTTTTTTATAATTGAAAATATTGATCCTAATTGTAATGCCATTTGTTAATGATTGATTTACAAAATTTTAATAATGCGCTAAAGTAGTATTTTATTTCAGTGGCTGATGTAATGCAGCTTCAAAATCTTTCCATATTTCATTCACAATTTCAGCTGCCGGTTGTATTTTTTTTAATAGGGCACTTACCTGCCCTATTTCCAATTCGCCTTCGTCCATATCGCCTTCAAACATGCCACGTTTTGCCCTGCCCCTGCCTAATAAGTTTTGAAGCTCTTCGGTTGTGGCACCTCCCTTCTCAGCATTTTGGATCTGAGTGAAAAATTTATTCTTCATTAACCTTACGGGGGTTAATTGTTTTAAAGATAAAATAGTATCTCCTTCCTGTGCGGCAATAATGATGTCTTTAAAATGCTGGTGTGAGGAGGCCTCCGGACTGGCAACAAAACGGCTACCGATCTGTACCCCTTCGGCACCTAAAACCATCGCTGCAAACATTTGTCTGCCTGTTGCTATACCACCAGCTGCAATAACCGGAATTTGAACAGCATCGCAAACAGCAGGTACCAACACCATCGTTGTGGTTTCTTCTTTTCCGTTATGCCCTCCGGCTTCAAAACCTTCGGCAACCACCGCATCGCATCCGGCATCCTGTGCCTTTAATGCAAACTTACTGCTGCTTACTACATGAACAACTGTAATACCTTCTTGTTTTAAAATGTTTGTCCATGTTTTTGGATTACCCGCCGATGTAAAAACTATGGGCACTTTCTCTTCAATAATAACCTGAATATGTTTATCAATGTCAGGATAAAGTAAAGGCACATTTACCCCAAATGTTTTTTTTGTTGCCGCTTTACATTTTTGGATATGTTCCCTTAATATTTCGGGATACATACTGCCACTGCCTATTAATCCCAAAGCACCGGCATTACTTACTGCACTGGCAAGGCGCCATCCGCTGGCCCATACCATACCGGCCTGGATGATCGGGAACTCGATGTTGAATAGTAAAGTGACCCTGTTTTGCATTTTACTTAGTTAATTAAGCAGGTTGACAAGGTTAATAAAGTTTCCGTTCAAAACATGAAGCCTACCCCATCAACTTATCAACTTGTTCACATCCGTCCTGCCTGTTTTACATCTCCGGAGAAATTAAAAACAAATAGAAAGTACTTTGAAACGCAAAGTAAAAGAAATTATTTTAAAATCACCCCCTTTTTTTATAAAAAACTAAAAATAAATTGCTGATTTACACATAGCGTTGAAAAAATGATACCGTAGAAAGATCTATCCCTTGCTACCCCCGCTAAGGTCGATGGCGGTATTATCGCCAATATTTAAACTGCGGTTTACCCCTTTTACTTCAGCATCGCTGCCTATAAGTGAATTGCTTAATACAATTTCAAAAAGATAAGAATAAGACCCTACAATAGAATCTTTAATAATGGCATGATTTAGTATGGTATGCTCACCGATGGCAACATTTGGGCCAATAACCGAATTTTTAATATCACAACCTTCTGCAATACTTACCGGCGGAATGATAATGGTATTTTCGAAAGAATGATTTTCAGCAATATTGCCGCCAAATTTTTTAAGCAATGTGGCATTCGATTCCAGCAGCGTTTCTTTTTTTCCGCAATCAAACCAGTTCTGTACTTTAAAAGATTTGAATTTTGCCCCGCTCTGTATCATACATTCCAATGCGTCGGTTAAATTAAATTCATCATAACTTTTAATTTCTGTAAGAATAATTTTCTCCAGGCAGGCAAATAAAAAATTGGTCTCTCTTATCTTATAAACCCCAACAAGCGCCATATTACTTTTAGGAATGGAGGGTTTTTCCACCACCCGGCTTATAAATCCATCCTCTTCAATTTCGGCAACACCAAAATTGCGGGGATCATCTACTTTTTTTACGCCCAACATTGAATGGGGCGAATTCATCACTTCCTTTACATCATAATCTGCGATGGTATCTCCCAAAACGATCAGTACTTCATCGGTACCCACAATTTCTTTGGTAAGATCGATCGCATGCCCGGTTCCAAATCTTTCATTCTGCTGAATGAAATGGCAATTTAAATGCGGATATTTTGCTTTTACATAATCCTGTATCTTTTCGCCAAGGTAACCGATAATGAAAATGAAATCATTGATACCGGCCTCGTGCAGCTGGTCAACAATTATACTAAGAATAGTTTTTCCTGCCAGGGGAATTAAAGCCTTGGGTTGCGTGTATGTATGCGGACGAAGCTTTGTGCCGGCGCCTGCTACTGGAATGATTGCCTTCATTGTGAAACCCCAATCTGCCTTGGGCAGTGCATTTAGTTTACAATATTATCTTTCTCTTGCTTCTAACGGGCTGTGAAAGTAGTAAATTTTGAGTAATTAGATTATGATACATGAACATTGCTGACTATAATCAGTTTATCAAAGTAATTATCAGGGCTTATATTTGCGGCAGTAAAATAAAATCATGCAAAAAGATAACCTGGTATTTGACCTGATCAATAAGGAACTGGAACGCCAACGTAATGGCATTGAACTGATTGCTTCTGAAAATTTTACCAGCCTGCAGGTGATGCAGGCCATGGGCACTTCCCTTACCAACAAATATGCAGAAGGATATCCAGGCCGGAGATATTATGGGGGCTGCGAAATTGTAGACCAGGTAGAACAACTGGCTATCAACAGGATAAAACAGGTTTTCAATTGTGCCTATGCCAATGTACAACCACATAGTGGTGCCCAGGCCAATGCTGCCCTGATGCTGGCTGTTTTAAAACCCGGTGACGCCATTCTTGGATTGGACCTCAGTATGGGCGGCCACCTTACACACGGTTCACCCGTCAATTTTTCGGGCAAATTATACCAACCGCATTTTTATGCTGTAAAAAAAGAAACGGGGCTGATAGATTATGAAATGCTGGAAGAAAAAGCACGTACTATAAAACCAAAACTGATCATCTGCGGCGCATCTGCGTATAGCCGTGATATTGACTATGCAAGGATAAGAAAAGTGGCCAATGAAGTGGGTGCATTAGTAATGTGCGATATGGCACATCCCGCCGGATTGATCGCAAAAGGATTACTCAGTTCCCCATTTGAACATTGTCATTTTGTTACCAGCACCACACATAAAACTTTAAGAGGCCCAAGAGGTGGAATAATTTTAATGCAAAAAGATGTTGAAAACCCTTTTGGATTAAAAGATATGAAAGGCAATATACGTATGCTGAGCCATGTGCTGGACATGGCCGTTTTTCCGGGTACACAGGGCGGCCCGCTTGAGCATGTGATTGCAGCCAAAGCCATTGCTTTTGGAGAATTGCTGACTGATGAATTTACCGTGTATGCCAAACAAATTGTTGCCAATGCCCAGGCCATGGCAAAAGCGTTTACAGCTAAAGGCTATAATATAGTTTCGGGTGGTACCAACAATCACCTGATGCTAATAGACCTGAGAAATAAAAACCTCACCGGCAAAAAAGCGCAGGAAACCTTAGACAAAGCACATATCACTTTAAATAAAAATGCTGTTCCCTTTGATGATAAAAGCCCGTTTGTTACTTCGGGTATCCGTGTAGGTGTACCTGCCATTACAACAAGAGGAATGAAGGAAGAGCATATGCAAACAGTGGTAGATTTTATTGATAAGGTATTAATGAATATTGATGATGAAAATATTATCGCTTCGGTTAAAACTGATGTCAGATCATTTATGCAACAATTTCCACTTTATCCCGAATTGGTTTAAGATAAACTGCTGTAATGCAATTTGGATTATTTTTGTTTAAAAGCATATTGTTATGATACAACGCATTCAATCCCTCTGGCTTTTGCTGGCATCTGCCTGCGCCTTTGCAACTTTTAAATTTTCGTATTACAGCGGCACCAATGCAAAAGGATTATCGCCATATGAATTAAATGCCCGTGAAAGTATTTTGCTGATGCTGGTTACAGTGATAGTTGGGGGTTTGGCCCTGTTCAATATTTTCCTTTTCAAAAAAAGAGCATTTCAATTGCGTTTATGCATACTAAGCATACTATTGGAAGCCGGACTCATATTTTTATATTACCTGGAAGTTAAAAATTTTACAAAAGGCACTTACTCTTTAACTGCTATTTTACATAGTGTGATCATTTTTGCCTTTTACTTTGCCGCCCGGGGAATACATAAAGATGAGAAGGTTATTAAAGACAGTGATCGGCTGCGGTAACAAGCCCCTCTCTTGAGCTTCGCTCGTTCCCATATTAGGGAACCCAAAAGGGAGAGGAAATGGAGAAGATTTTTGCGGAGATAAAAGCGTTGGCGGTCATGCGGACACCTCACAAGTAAACAACAGACAAATAAATTATGACAGTTAGATTTTGGCTTGATGAAATTCAATTTAGTGACACGACAAGAATTAAGCTATCAAAAAATGATATCGTTGTTTTAGTTGGTCCAAATAATGCAGGTAAGAGTGCAACCCTGAAAGAAGTAATGGGACTTATCAAAGCAAGTCATTTCAAAGGGAAGGTAGTAAAAGCACTAAAAATCGAAAGAGAAGGCAGTGAATCTGATTTCTTTTCACTAATTGCTTCTAATTCAATTATCAACAACGCAAAAGAACAACCACTTTATTCAGGATTTGGTTTTAGTTTCTATAAGTCTGTTGCAAAGAGTAATTGGGATAATTATAAAGACGGAATTGAACATATATTTTCAATTTTTTGCAACCTCTTAACCACCGAACAAAGACTCCAAGCTGCAAATCCTGCAACTAGTATTCAACTTACTAAAAAGCCTGTTGAACATCCAATTCATTTTCTGCAAAGAAATGATAAACTTGAACAGAAGTTTAGTGACTATTTTAGACAAGCCTTTGGGATGGATTTAATAATTCATCGGAACTCAGGAAGTATCGTTCCATTTTATGTAGGCAACAAACCAATTCCTAAAGCAGGTGACGATAGAGTATCCGAGAGTTACTTAAAAGAGTTGGAAGATTTAGGTGGTTCATGGTCAACAATAGAAACTGATTGGAAATTAGTAAAAAAAGAAATAGAACAAAAAAGACCCGAATTCTTAACCACTGACGTCAACAAGGAAATTAATACAATTTTATCTTCGACCAGTGACAGGATTTTCCCAAAGTCAAAAATTAGTGACATTCAAAAGTGCTTAAAAAAAGCATCTGCTTGGACAGAAGCAAAAGAAGTGGGCAAAGCATTTATACCTAGTGGAAATGCAACTCAGGCATTTGAGAGGTTACAAATTGAGTTCATAAGAATAGGACTACTAATTCCGGAAGTTGGCGAACTTGAAAGTTTTGTAAAAAGTGTCGGAAATCATGGACCAAAATGGGTAAGTGATGTCCTCTCAAAGGATTTAAAGAATGATAAAGAGTTAGAATTAGCTAGACAATTTGTAAATCAAATGACAATTTAGAAACTACTAAATATAGCACGAACCGCCAACAAAAGGTTTTGTGCAATTGGGGCTTGACGTTGCAGCAATCATCAGCAGTGCATATCCAAGCTTTGGTTTCGGCGGACGGAATTCTGTTGGGCTTTAGTTCTTAACTTCAACTTTTGTTTATTAATTTAGCTTCAGTTCCGGGCAGACAGTTGGTCAATTCCCAACTGCACAAAGCCTCGACCGAAGGTTGCCGCATCTAAATAGAAAAACATTGAATTAAAAATTGCCAACTTCCAGTTCCCTCTCCTTTGGAGAGGTCTGCCCGGATGACCTTGTCGGACGGGGGTTGGGCTGAGGCTCTTTCACATAAACCTTCCAGTAAAACTTTCTTTACATTTTTTCAGATCAACCGGCTTACCTGCAAAAACAAGGTTGCCTCCACCATCTCCCGCTTCGGGGCCAAGGTCAATTACCCAATCTGCACTTTTAATTATATCAGTATTGTGTTCAATAACTATAATGCTATGTCCTTGTTCTATCAATGCATTAAAGGAAGCCAGCAGTTTTTTTATATCATGAAAATGAAGACCTGTTGTAGGTTCATCAAAAATAAATAAAATATTACCCTGGCTTTTGCCCTTGCCTAAAAAAGAAGCCAGCTTTACCCTTTGCGCCTCACCACCCGAAAGTGTATCCGAAGACTGGCCCAGTTTTACATATCCCAATCCAACATTACTCAGTGGTTGAATTTTTTTTGAAACATCGGCCCCCTCCCGCGAACTACCTTCCTTCGTTTCGCTTTGCTCACGAACCCCGAAGGAGGAGGAGAAGAAATTGATCGCATCATCAACACTCATCTCCAGTACATCATAAATACTTTTATCATTGTATTTTACTTCCAGCACTTCTTCTTTAAATCGTTTACCGTTACATACATCACAGGTTAAATGTACATCTGCCAAAAATTGCATCTCCACTACCTGTTCACCTTCGCCTTTACAGGCATCACAACGTCCGCCATCTACATTAAAAGAAAAATGTTTGGGCTGAAAGCCCCTCATCTTACTCAACGGTTGTTTGCTGTACAGATCCCTGATCTCATCATACGCTTTGATATAAGTAACCGGATTGCTACGGGAAGATTTTCCAATTGGGTTTTGATCAACCATTTCTACCTGCGAAATATAATCCACATCGCCGGCAATGGATTTATGCGATCCGGCTTTTTCTGAGAACTCTTCTTTTAGTTTTTGCAACGCAGGATATAAGATCTGTTTTACTAAAGTAGTTTTTCCGCTACCGCTTACACCACTTACTATGCAAAGTGTATTCAATGGAAATTCTACAGTAATATTTTTTAAATTATTTTGTCTAGCCCCAACTACTTTTAAAGAACGGTTCCATTTTCGTACTATCAAAGGTGGTTCTATAATTAATTTCCCCGATAAATATTTACCGGTAAGGCTATCATTATTATTTATGATCTCATCATAATTGCCTTCTGCTACAACTTCTCCACCTAAATGACTGGCCTGTGGCCCCATATCTATAATATGATCGGCCTCCCGCATCATCATTTCATCATGTTCTACCACCACAACTGTATTACCAAGATCTCTTAACTCTTTCAACACAACAATAAGTCTTTCAGTATCCCTGCTATGCAAACCAATTGAGGGTTCATCTAAAATGTATAAAGAATTAGTAAGGTTACTGCCCAGGCTCCTGGTTAATTGTATTCGCTGGCTTTCGCCGCCACTCAATGAATTGGCCAGCCGGCTCAATGTAAGATACCCCAGACCAACATCCAGTAATGTTTTTATGCGATGATGAATTTCTATTAAAATCCTTTTGGCTACCTGTTGATCATAATCACTCAATTTTAATTTTGAAAACCAAACCTGCAGATCTTTCACGGGCATTTCACCCAGTTCGCCAATATGTTTTCCTCCAACTTTTACATACAAGGCTTCGTTGCGTAAGCGGTAGCCCTTACATGTGGTACAAAGTGTACGTCCACGGTACCTGCTCAACAATACACGATATTGCACTTTATATAAATTCTGTTCAACTTCTTTAAAAAAATCGTTGATCCCGTTAGCAAATTCATTTCCTTTCCATAGATCAGTCAACTGCTTTTCAGTCAGATCAATGACCGGCTTATGGATCGGGAAATTAAATTTACCTGCTGCTTTAATAAATCGCTCCTTCCATAAACCCAGCTTCTCCCCTTTCCAGGGAGCAATTGCACCTTCGTATACGCTTAGCTGTTTATCTGGAATAATGAGATCAGGATCAATGCCCAGTATCTGTGAAAAACCTTCGCAAACCGGGCATGCTCCAAAAGGATTATTGAAAGAAAATAAATTTGGAACAGGTTCTTCAAATTGAATACCATCCATTTCAAACTTGTTGCTGAACCGTAAAATTTTATTGCCATTTACT
>JAYVUE010000044.1:0-28137 GCA_043788195.1 Chitinophagaceae bacterium | reverse complement strand
CATTGAATGAAAAGGCCAAAGAAGGTTTGGTATTATATGCGGCTGCTTACAGTCTTGCCAGCATCGGCATCTTTGCCATTCTCGTTAAGATGAAAGATTATACAGTTGATGGGTTTAATGGTTTGTATAAGCAACAACCTTTATTAGCAGCTGCCACCACTGTTTTCCTGTTGTCATTAACGGGTATCCCTCTTACTGCGGGCTTCCAGGGTAAATTATTTATGTTGTTGGCTGCGGTTCAAAATGGGCATCATATCTGGCTTGTTATTCTTGCAGTACTATGTGCTGCTATCAGTGCTCATTATTATTTCAGAATAATTCAGGCCATGTTTTTCAAAGAATCAACCGAAACAGTTATCAATGATTCGGAAATTACCCCGGCTTTTAAGATATTATTGGTTATCACTGCTCTGTTGATACTGTTGCTGGGTATTTTTCCAAACCTGTTGATCAATTGGTTGTATTATTAAAACTTACCCAACCGTTTATAAAATTTTTCCCAGGCTATTGTTTTCTCAGGCTAACTTTATAGGTAATTTCCTTGCATGACATTTAAAGATACCATCTCACTTTCCTGGAAAAATATATCCAGTAATAAATTGCGAACCGGGATAACAGTTGCCATCATGGCACTTGGTATTTTTGCATTAATATTAATTATTACGGCCATTACTGCCGCTTCCAATAGTCTTACTTCCAGCTTTTCTACAATGGGCGCCAATTCATTCAGTCTTCGTTATAAAGAAAGAAATATCCGGATAGGAGGGGGAGGAAGGCAGCCCACAAGTTCAGCAAAAACAAGCAAGTCGGCTTTAAAAGTAAAAAAATCGAACACCGGCAAGATCATCACTTATGATGAAGCCAGGGCTTTTAAAGAACAATATATTTTTCCTGCAAAAGTTGGACTTGCCATCAGGGGGCCCGGCAATATTGTTGTAAATACCGATAGAAAAAAAACCAACCCTGATGTAAACGTATATGGTGGTGACGAAAATTATATTGAACTGAACGGTTTTAAAATTGCATATGGCAGAAATTTTACAATAGCCGATGTCCAATCCGGAAGAAGTATTTGTGTGTTGGGAAGTGGGGTAGCCAAAAAATTATATCCTGATAATCCACAGAAGGCAATAGATAATGTGGTAAAAGTTGATCATATTCCTTACCGGGTTATTGCCGTTTTAGAAGACAAAGGTTCCAGCGCATTTTTTAATACCAGTAAAATAATAGTTACTTCATACAATAATATCCGAAGGTTATATTCATCACAAAATGCATCTTTTAATGTTGCAATAATGGTGAGTGATCTCAGATTAATGGATGTGGCCATTGGCGAGGCAAAAGGAACTTTTAGGCCGATCAGAAAACTTGATGTAAAGGAAGATGATAATTTCTATATTGATAAAAGCGATAGTATAGCGCAAACATTACTTAATAACCTGGGCTTCTTAGAACAGGGAACAATTGGCATTGCGTTTATTACTTTGATCGGGGCTGCAATTGGATTAATGAATATTATGCTGGTTGCAGTAAATGAACGAACAAAGGAGATCGGATTGGCAAAGGCCCTGGGAGGTACCAAAAGGGCCATACAAGCACAATTTTTAATGGAATCTATCATGATCAGCCTTATGGGGGCTATTGTTGGTATCATAACAGGGATCCTTCTTGGAAATTTGGTTGGACTTTTATTGAATACCGGCTTTGTAGTACCCTGGGCATGGGTAATTGCCGGTATTATTGTTTGCTCATTGGTTGGACTTATAGCCGGACTTTACCCTGCTCATAAAGCAGCAAAACTAGACCCAATTGTTGCTTTACGCTACGAATAAGATAAGGAGCGTATTATTTAAATAATAAATTAAGGTGATTGTGTAGCCACAACACAAGTTTGTTTTGTCATGCTGAGGAACAGCCTGTCCCGATTATTTCGGAAAACATCTCAAGAGATTCTTCCTGCGTCAGAATTGACAAACTTGTGTTCTGGCTACACATATGTCTAAATTAATAATTCCGGTGTTTTTTTAAAGATTGTATGTAAAACACAGGATTTGGCATCCTCAGCAAAATATTCAAAAAATTATTTGACCTAAGTTGTTGCTTTCAATTATTTTATTAACTTGTGGCTTCACATAATTTGGAGATGTGTATATCTTTTGATTGTTGAAATCTATTTTTGATTAGAATTCTGCAATCAATGATTTAAACTAATTGTAATTTAATTTTCACTAACTAAAAATTTGTATGTTATGGCAGAAACAACATCAACTGCATCTGTAAAGCCAACTACCTCTGTTCAGGTAAAAAAATCAAGTAATGCTATCTCCCTTTTGGCTCCCGTGATCTGTATAGTGGCCGGATACCTGATCTGGAGATTTATTTTAGGTAATCCAACAGGATTCAGCAAACCCGGAACTGGCTGGTTTTGGCCAAGTCATGATGGACCGAAAACTGCCCTGAATAAAATTTATTTAGGAGGTATTATTGTGCCGATCCTGATTGGTACATTCCTGACCATGATCACATTTGTAATTGAAAGATTTTTAACCATTAGTAAAGCCGGAGGATCGGGTAATAATGCAGATTTTATCCGCAAAGTTCAGTATCATCTGGCCAATAAAAATGTGGATGCTGCATTATCAGAATGCGACAAACAAAAAGGCAGCGTAGGCAATGTAATGAAAGCAGGCCTGCACCGCTATAAAGAAATGATCAATAATCATGAATTATCCACTGACCAAAAAGTATTGGCTATACAAAAAGAAGTAGAAGAAGCAACTGCACTTGAGTTGCCCATGCTGGAGAAAAACCTCGTTTTCTTATCTACGATCGCATCTGTGGCTACCTTATTAGGTTTATTGGGTACTGTATTAGGTATGATCCGGTCTTTCTCTGCTCTTGGCGAAGGCGAAGGCGGTGGCGATGCTGCTTCTAAATTATCAGTAGGTATCTCTGAAGCCTTGTATAATACCGCTTTAGGTATCGGCACCTCGGCATTCGCAATTATTTTTTACAATATGTTTACAACTAAAATTGATGGCATTACTTATGGTATTGATGAAAGCGGCTTTACATTAACACAAAGCTTTGCATCCATGTATAAATAAGTATATGGATTTAATACGGCATTGCATCTAATTAGTAAATAATAATTATTTTATGGCAAGAGCGAAAATACATCGAAAGGGTACCAGCATAGATATGACAGCTATGTGTGATGTTGCATTTCTCCTTTTATCATTTTTTATATTGGCAACAAAACAAAAACCACCGGAAGCAGTTACAGTTGTTGCTCCAACCTCAGTATCCGCAGAAGCGGCCCCCGAAAAATCAATTTTGATTACATTAACTAAAGAAGGAAAGGTTTTTTTAATGATCGGTGATGACACAAAAAAAATGGCGATATTAAAAGATGTCAATACTACAAGGCAATTGGGTTTAACCGACGGAGAACTATCCAAATTAAGTAAGATGAGTTTTATCGGAATGCCGTTGGCTAAATTAAAAGCATTGGTAAATTTATCTGAACCATTGCCTCCAACAGAAATGGAAGGAATACCAATCAAAGACAGTGCAACTAATGAAATGGTAGATTGGCTGCGAAGTGTAACCAATGCTTATGCAGGTGGAAATCAGCAGGAATTAGAGAAGATATTATTAATTAAAGGCGATAATGATGCATTATATCCTGAGTTTAAAAATATCAAGTTTGCTTTTAAAAAGAATCAACTTTTTAAATTCAGGATAGTCACCAATTCCGAATCTGCTCCGGTAGGTTCAGAGTTGTACAAGGCTAATCACGAAAAGAAATAAATTTATTTAAATTAAAATATTTTTATGGCAGAAATGGATACCTCGTCGGGTGGCGGACATAAAAAAGGCCCCGGCGTCAAAAAATCAAAAAAATTATCAACAAGGGTTGATCTTACACCAATGGTGGATCTTGGTTTTCTACTGATCACTTTCTTTGTGTTTACTACTACTATGAGTAAACCAACAGCAATGAAAATGAATGAGCCAAAAGATGATCCAAACAATGAACTTAAAGTAAAAAATTCAGGTGTAATGACACTCCTTTTAGGAAAAGCCGACCAGGTTTATTATTATATGGGAGAGTTAAAACCGGAGACTATTTCTGAACAATTTAAAAGCAGTAATTTTAAAGAAATCAGGCAGATCATTTTAGATAAAAAAAATGCAACACCAATAGGCGACCTGATGTATATTATTAAAGCAGATAAAGAAAGTAAATTTAAGAATGCCATTGATATTTTAGATGAAATGCAGATCTCTTTAGTACCTCCCGGCCATTATGCCGAAGTGGATATGTCAGATACCGAGGCCTTGCTGATCAAGAAAACAGAAGAGGCCAATGGTATAAAGTAAATTTATGGAATCAGATCAATTTTGAATCTAATAACAAAGAAATTACAATGGAAATAAATAAAATTTTAAATGCCGATATTCTTGATATCCTCTTCGAAGGCAGGAATAAATCTTATGGCGCATATGACCTTAGAAAAACATATAATCGACGTTTAACCAAAGCCCTGTTGTACACAGCAGCATTGATATTGCTGATTTTCTTGGGTACCGTTTTTGCCAGTGTTTTTAAAAAATCAGGCAATGATAAATTAGAAGTGGTTGATACGGAACTGGCAGAGATTAAAAAAGAAGTACCGCCTCCACCACTGCCACCACCACCAAAAGCACCACCGCCACCAGAGGTTAACCAGGTACAATTTACACCTCCTAAAATAGTAAAAGATGAAGAAGTAAAACCTGACGAAAAAATTGAAGAGATCAAAGACGACCAGGTGATAAGTACAAAAACAGTGGTTAGCGATAATAAGCAATCTGTAGTACAGGCACCCGTAGAGGATAAGGGAACACAAATAACTGAAAAGCCTAAAGAGGATGATGAAAATAAGATCTTTAACAAAGTAGAAGTAGAAGCTGGTTTCCCTGGTGGTGACGCCGCCTGGAGAAACTATCTTCAAAAAAACCTGAATGGTAGTGTACCTGTAGATAATGGTGCAAGTGAAGGATCTTTTACAGTAACCATAAAATTTGTAGTAAGTAAGGATGGTAGCCTTAGTGATGTAACCTGCGAAAATAATCCGGGTTTTGGTATGTGCGAAGAAGCCATTCGGGTTATTAAAAAAACAAAGAACTGGACACCAGCAATACAAAACGGACGTAATGTAAATGCTTATCGTCGTCAACCCATTACATTCCTTGTAGAAGGTAATTAAGAAATATTCAACACAGATATTATTTCAATCCTCCTGAAAAATTCAGGAGGATTTTTTTATTACGGATTATAAAGATTATACACTTGAATGTCCGGTCAGGAGGAGATTGCGCAGATTGTTTTAAGCGTGTCAATCTATACAATTTCTGACTGAATAGACCTGGGGCTAAAATTAAATGTTTCAGTAAAAAACTAAACTGGCAAGAGAACAAAAAGAGAAAGAGAAAAAAGAGCTATGCATTTCCCTCCTTTATCCTCCTTTACTCCTTGTTCTCTTAGCTAAAAAATAAATAGGCCGCCTCAATTGCAAATTGCCCATTACCCACTGCCAACTGTGTTTTGTATCTTTGCCCAATGGCAAATAAATTCCTGGGTTGGGATGATACGATTGTGGCTTTGGCCACTGCGCCTGGTATTGCTGCAATAGGTGTAATACGCTTAAGTGGTACTAAATCATTACAAATTACCAATGAACTCTTTGCTTCCAAAGACCTTTTTAAACAACCCACACATACCATTCATGTTGGATTCATCAGGGATGAAAATGCTAAAGATATAGATGAGGTAGTTATTTCAATTTATAAAAATCCAAAAAGTTATACCGGCGAAGATATTGTAGAAATAAGTTGTCATGGATCCCCTTTTGTGCAGCAACAGGTAATACAGGCTTGTATACATAAGGGTGCAAGAATGGCCCGCCCCGGGGAGTTTACACAAAGGGCTTTTTTAAATGGCAAACTCGATCTTACACAGGCCGAAGCAGTGGCCGACCTCATTGCATCCAATACATCGGCATCTCAAAGAACAGCATTGCATAATATTCGTGGAGGATTCAGCGAAGTATTAAAAAATGTAAGAGAAGAATTGATCCAGTTCTCTGCGCTGATAGAACTGGAACTTGATTTTAGCCAGGAAGATGTGGAATTTGCGGATAGAAAAAAATTTTACGAATTGATCGGCTCTGCTTCCTTATCTGCCAAACAGCTGATCAACTCTTTTCAATTGGGTAATGTAATTAAGAATGGTGTTAGTGTTGCCATTATCGGAAAACCCAATGCCGGAAAGAGTACTTTACTAAATACTTTGTTGAATGACAACCGTGCCATTGTAAGTGAGATAGCGGGTACTACAAGAGACACTATCGAAGAAGTTATAAATATTGATGGCATCCTTTTTCGACTGATAGATACTGCGGGTATCCGTGAGGGTAGTACAGATGTAATTGAAATGATCGGCATTGAAAAAAGTCGGGAGAAAATAAAAAAATCCGATGAAGTGATCTATATCTTTGACGTAAATACCGAAACCCCAGCCCAGGTTGGGGCGGCCCGGGCATTAATAAGAGAGGCTAATCCCAATTTTTTACTGGTAGCAAATAAAGCAGATGTTTTGGGAATGGAATTAGCAGTACAAAAATATGCAGGAGAAGATGTGGTGTTTATTTCTGCAAAAGATAATGTAAACATTGATCAGTTAAAAACAAGGCTCGTAGATAAAGTGATTCAGGGAAAATTTAATCCTGAAAACACTATCATCACCAATGCCCGGCATTACGAAGCATTAAAAGAAGTTAACTTGTCACTCAATGATATTAAGACCGGGTTGGATAATAAAATTTCCGGCGACCTGCTTGCCCTGGATATCCGCAGATGCCTTCAATACATTTCAGAAATTACAGGAGATATTACCAATGAAAATGTGTTGGATTATATTTTCAGTAAATTCTGTATCGGAAAGTAAAATCCCTAAAACTTAAAATAAACAAACAGTCTCCCAAAATTCTTACTGTCATTTTCAATGCGGTGATAGAGCGGTTTTATATGCGGTAACTGTAAAAACCGTTCTACTTTTTTGCGTAACTGGCCGCTGCCTTTGCCCGGAATAATTTCTACTTCGCGTATCTTTTTATCGATAGCGTCTTCAAAAGCCTGTAATAAGGCATTATCGATCGCCTTGCTATTATTATAAATATCGTGGAGGTCTAGTTTTATACGGGCCATTTAATTATGCATTAATAATTTTTTATGGGCGAATAGATATTCTCATTTTAAAAACAGTTTTAACGCAGAATTAAGCATGCTCCTGAACTTTCAACTTTCAATTCTCAATTCTCAACTTTCAATTCTCAACTTTCAATTCTCAACTCTCAACTCTAAACTCTAAACCTTCAACCTTATCCCCCCCTCCTCAAAACTTATTTTTCTTTGCTTATATAAATTTCCGGTTGTCATCTTAAATGTTTTCTTGCTCATTCCAAAGAAAGAATAAATTTCTTCGGGGTTTGATTTATCATGATAAGGGAGGTAACCATTATTTTCATTCAGTAAGCGAAGTATTTTCTGTGTTTCATCTTCTACCCGGTTGTAGCCTTGCTTACCAGCCGATACGTCGATCTTATTATCGGGATATATTTTTTTTATAAAACCGGTAAAGCGATCACCGGCTGTTATGTCCCTGTAAATTTCATTATGATGTAACACTGCAGTATGTTGGTTATTGATGATCACAACATACCCGATATCTGTGCGGCGGTAAACGATAAGATCTACTACATCTAATTCTTTTATCGTAAGTTCATCATTACTTAAAAATTGCTCTATTTTTTCGGTGGCGGCTAAACGCCCGGTCTGCTCATCCAGGTATATTTTAACCAGGTATTCTCCATTGGGTATCATCCCCATTTGTTGTTTACTCTTTGGTACAAAAATATCTTTCATTAGCCCGTTATCTAAAAAAGCGCCCTGGGGGGTTACAGTGATGCACCTCAATTTTACAATATCTCCCAATATGCCTTTGGGTTGTTGTGTAGTGGCGATCAGGCGGTCTTCACCATCGTGGTATAAAAAAACTTTTATCTCATCCCCAATTTTAGCAGTTTCAGGAACAAACCTTTTTGGTAATAAAATGCCTTCGGCACCATCATCTAAATAAAGGCCAAAAGCTACTTCACGCACTACTTTAAGCAAATTGTATTCTCCTACTTTGATCATTTTAATAGTATTGATGCGAAGTTAGGTTATTAACCCTGTCGCCAACCCTGTCGGCGGCTTTCAGCCCCGACAGCGGTTGATTAAACACATCTTTAATCGCTGCCGGGGTTTTTAACCGCCGACAGGTGTAACCGCTATCGGGGTTAATTCAGTATCTTCACAAAAATAAATACGAGATTTTGAAGTTTACAGAATTTGGATTTGATAGCAGATTGATGGAAGGTATTGAAGCTTCGGGTTATGAAGAAGCAACACCAGTGCAGGAACAGGTTATTCCTTTAATAATGACCGGCAAAGACGTTATTGCTTCTGCACAAACAGGCACAGGAAAAACAGCTGCATTTTTATTGCCCCTGATCAATAAAATTATTACTGATTCGCACGAAGACCATACCAATAATGCATTGGTTATAGTTCCCACCAGGGAACTGGCCATTCAGATTGCACAACATATGGAAGGTCTCTCTTATTTCACTTCAGTAAGCTCAATAGCAGTTTATGGCGGTGGTGATGGCAATGCTTTTGTACAGGAAAAAAAAGCACTAAGCCATGGCGCAGATATTGTGATCTGTACACCCGGAAAAATGATGGCACATATTAAGATGGGCTATGTAAAATTTGGCGGATTAAAATACCTGGTTTTAGATGAAGCTGACCGAATGCTGGATATGGGCTTTTATGATGACATCATGTTTATCATCGGCAACCTGCCTAAAAAAAGACAGAACCTTTTATTTTCGGCCACTATGCCCCATAAGATAAGGGAAATGGCCAGAAAGATATTACATCAACCTGCAGAAATAAATATTTCACTAAGCAAGCCCCCCGAAAAAATTATACAGGAAGCATTTATTGTTTACGATACACAGAAAATACCCCTGGTTAAATTTCTGCTTCGGAAAAAGGATTTTAAATCAGTATTGATATTCTGCAGCAGTAAAATAAGTGTTAAGCAACTAACCCGAGAGTTAAAACGCAGCGGTCTCTCAGCAGATGAGATCCATAGCGACCTGGATCAACCCAAAAGGGAAGAAGTGTTGATGCAGTTTAAAAGCGGCCGGTTACCCATCTTAATTGCTACGGATATACTTAGCCGTGGTATTGATATTGATAATATCGACCTGGTCATTAATTATGACGTACCTCACGACGGCGAAGATTATGTGCATCGTATTGGCCGTACAGCCAGGGCGGAAGCAGATGGAACTGCTTATACCTTTGTAAGTGTGAAAGAACAACGGAAATTTCTGGCTATTGAAAAATTACTCGGAAAGTCTGTACCCAAAGCCATTATCCCGGAAGAATTTGGCGAAACACCGGAATTTAATACTGCAGGTAGTTTGAGGCAGCATACGGGCAACAGAAGTATAAAAAAACCGATTCGTTCGGGGCGAAATAATGATGGCAGAAGGGCTCATTAAAATCGTCTTTAATTTATCCATCTTGTAATGTTTAGGGTGGTATTATGCTTTAGCTGAAATATATTTGTAGTACCATTTTTGATTTATTGATTGGTCTAAACAACCAGATCAAAAGTCTTAGATCCTCCCGATAACTTTCGGGATGCCTACAGCATATTGGTATTAAATAAATACTATTTCCTTTTTGTATAAAAACAAATTGTATCAGTACCTCAAACAACATATTAGCCAATCCCATAGAATATATTACCGGTGTAAATACATTAAAAGGGGATCTGCTTCACAAAGAACTTGGCGTATTTACTTTTAAAGATCTGCTGGAACATTACCCCATAAGGCATGTTGATAAAACAAAAGTTGAAACTATTGCATCCCTTTCTGCCCGAAATGAATATGCCCAGGTTGCAGGTAAAATAACTTCAATAGATGTTGTAGGTGAAAAAAGGGGCAAACGCCTGGTGGCTACTTTGCAGGATGCAACCGGTGAAATGGAATTGGTCTGGTTTCAGGGTATGCATTGGATGCAAAAAGCAATTCATGTTGGACAGCAATACCTGGTGTTTGGCCGGTTAGGTTTTTTTATGGGGCATCCTCAAATTGCACATCCCGAAATTGAAAATTTTAGTCCGCAAAAAGCTGAAGGAAAAAATTATCTGGAACCTGTTTATCCTTCTACAGAAAAATTAAAAGCAAAAGGATTAAACGGAAGGGCTATTGGTAAGTTAACCTATGCTTTATTGCAATTACTTAGTGAAAAAGACCTCCCGGAAAATCTACCGGCCTCCATTATTCTAAAATATAAATTCATCAGCCGGTATGAAGCATCCCGGCATATTCATTTTCCGGCAACAGAAAAACATTATGCTCATGCTGTTCGCAGGTTAAAGTTTGAAGAATTGTTTTATGCCCAATTAAGACTGGCATTAATTAAATCATCACGTCATCGCTATAGTAAAGGATTGGTATTTGCCCAGGTGGGCGATCTTTTTAATACTTTCTATAATAAATACCTGCCGTTTGAATTAACAGGTGCACAAAAAAAAGTATTAAAAGAGATTAGAAATGATGTAGGCAGCGGCAGGCAAATGAACCGCCTCTTACAGGGAGATGTGGGTAGCGGCAAAACCATTGTGGCTTTAATGATGATGCTGATAGCAGCAGATAATACCGTTACGCCGGATGTACAGGGTTTTCAAAGTGTTTTGATGGCGCCAACAGAAATATTAGCACAGCAACATTTTAATAATATCACCGGGTTATTGAAAGATATGCCGGTTTGTGTAAAAATGCTAACCGGCTCATCAGTATCAAAAGAAAGGAAAACAATTTTAAAAAGTTGTGAAGACGGATCTTTGAATATTCTAATTGGCACTCATGCAGTAATTGAAGATAATGTGGTATTTAAAAATCTTGGACTGGCAGTTGTTGATGAGCAACATAAATTTGGTGTGGCACAAAGGGCTCAGTTGTGGAAAAAAAATAAGATCGCTCCTCACGTGCTGGTGATGACAGCAACGCCAATACCCAGGACACTTGCATTAACTGCTTATGGCGATCTTGATTATAGTGTGATTGATGAAATGCCTCCTGGCAGGCAACCAATAAACACAGTTCATCGTTCTGAAAGTACAAGGCCGCAGGTAATGGGTTTTATTAAAGAAGAAATAAAAAAAGGGAGGCAGGTTTATATAGTATATCCATTGATCGAAGAAAGCAGTAAGCTCGATTACGAAAATCTTATGAAAGGTTTTGAGGAAGTAAAATCATTTTTTCCTGAACCTGCCTATTGGATTAGTATGTTGCATGGTAAACAGCCGGCTACTCAAAAAGAAACAAACATGCAACGCTTTGTAAAAGGTGAAACTCAGATCATGGTAAGCACCACTGTTATTGAAGTTGGCGTTGATGTACCAAATGCAAGTGTAATGGTTATTGAAAGTGCAGAAAAATTCGGCCTTTCTCAATTACATCAGCTTAGGGGCAGGGTAGGCAGGGGAACTGAAAAAAGTTTTTGCATATTATTAACAGGGAATAAAATATCAAATGATGCACGCGAAAGGTTAAAGATAATGGTTGAGACCAATGATGGCTTTAAAATTGCGGAGAAAGACCTTGAAATACGTGGACCCGGAGATATTGAAGGGACAAAACAAAGCGGACTATTAAACTTTAAACTGGCAAATATCGTTCAGGATAAAATTATACTTGAAGCGGCAAGAGAAGCCGTTGAAATTTTATTGGATACTGATGCTGACCTTAATTACAATGAACATTTGATGATAAAAAATTATTTACAACAACAAAAAGGGAAAACGGCATGGAGTAAAATTTCGTAAATTAATTTGGCCATCATATTCCGAACCATACTGTTCATTGTATCGTTATATTTCTGTATATTGTAAAAAAGAACACCTGATCATTTTGAGAAAAATACTACTGAATATTATTATTACTTTTTCCGTACTTTCTATTTTTCAACCTGTTCAGGCACAAATGCAGTTTATAGAAAATAAGGGGCAATGGGCTGACCAGGTTAATTACAGGGGAGATTTTTCTTCTGGTTCTTTTTTTCTTGAAAGCCAGGGCTTCACTGTTTTATTGCACAATACGGCTGACCTGCTTTTATTATCTCAACGATTGCATGGTCACTCAACACCCCTTAATACGGGGCAACCCGTTACCTTACATTCGCATGCTTACAAGGTTGATTTCCTTGGCGGAAACAGCCTGTCTCAGAGAATACCCGATAAGCTACAATCCAATTATAATAATTATTTCCTTGGTAATGATCCGGCCAAATGGGCAGGTAATTGTCGTATATACCAGGCCGTTACTTATGCAAATGTTTACCCCAATATTGATGTCAGGTATTATAGTGATGCGGGAAATCTGAAGTACGATATCATTGTACATCCGGGTGGTAACATTAATGCCATTGCTATGAGATACTCGGGTGTTGAAAATATACAGGTAAAAAATAAAGAACTCGTTATCGGCACTTCTGTTGGTGATGTAAAAGAATTATATCCTTACAGTTACCAGGCACAAACCGGTAAACGCGAATCAATCGAATGTAAATACATAGTAAACGATAATGTAGTTCGCTTTAAAGTAAAAGATTATTCACCCACGGCTACTTTGATCATTGATCCAACCCTTATTTTTTCAAGTTTTACAGGAAGTTCACAGGACAATTGGGGATATACTGCAACACCGGGGCCTGATGGAAGTTTCTTTGCAGGTGGTATTGCTTTTGGCCCGGGTTTTCCTGTTTCAACGGGTGCTATCCAAGTAACTTTTGGCGGCGGAGTAAATGAAGATAATACCGGGCCTTATGATATGGCCATCATGAAATTTTCTGCTAACGGGGCCAATCGTTTATACGCCACTTATCTTGGAGGCAGCAGTAACGAACAACCACATAGTATGATATGTGATCTTTCCGGTAGCCTTATCATCGCAGGTCGGAGTACATCACCAAATTATCCCCGAACTATTCCCCAGATCGGACAGGGAGGCGGTTATGATATTGTAGTTACGAAATTAAGTGCTGATGGGAAATCACTTATAGGTTCAGTAAAAATAGGTGGCATTGGAGATGATGGTGTAAATATCAGGGGTAAGTATGTTCTGCCGGATGGCGCAGATGCAACCAGAAGAAATTATGGAGATGATGCACGCAGTGAAGTGATACTGGATGCCGCAGGAAATATTTATGTAGCCTCCTGTTCCAAATCTACCAACTTCCCTGTTTCTTCTTCGGCATTTCAAAAATTTTTTGGAGGAGGTAGACAGGATGGTGTGGTAATAAAATTTAAACCTAACCTTACTGATACATTATTTTCTTCTTATTTTGGCGGGGCAGGTGATGATGCCTGTTTTGTGCTTTCAATAAATCCTTTAACCGGAAATTTATATGTAGCGGGTGGAACAACAAGTAGTGATTTACCCGGAGATAAAAGCGGCGTATTACAAGCTTCCTACCAGGGCGGTCAAACAGACGGTTTTGTAACTGAATTACAAAATGACGGTTCTGCAATAATTAAAACTACTTACCAGGGAACATCAGGCAACGACCTCGTCTATGGCATACAGTTTGATAAATTTGGATTCCCTTATATCATGGGAACTACAACGGGGAGTTGGACAGTTGTCAATGCCAATTTCAGTAACCCGGGCAGCAAGCAGTTTATAAGTAAGTTGCAACCGAATTTGTCCGCCTATGTTTATTCAACTGTTTTTGGTACTTCTTCTTCAGTACCTAATCTTTCCCCGATTGCATTTTTAGTAGATCGTTGTCAAAATGTATATGTTTCGGGGTGGGGAGGCGGAATTAATATTCAGGATCAATATCCTTCAGCCGGAACTTTGGGTATGCCTGAGGTTAATCCATTGGCTGGCATACCACCACCAGATGGAAAAGATTTTTTCTTTTTTGTTTTGGAAAAAAATGCGCAAAGCCAGTTTTTTGGTTCTCATTTTGGCGAAAACGGTGGTATAGGAGATCATGTTGATGGTGGTACAAGCCGCTTTGATGCCAATGGTGTAATTTATCAGGCCATATGTGCATGTGGTGGTATAAGTGCACCATTTCCGGTAACACCAGGTGTGTGGTCATCTACCAATAACTCAAATAATTGTAATGAAGCCGCAGTAAAAATAGCAATGAATTTTGCCGGAATAGGTGCCAGCATTAAAGCAACTATTAATGGCCTTATTGATACCATTGGATGTGTACCATTAACAATATTATTTACAGATACATTAGCGAAAGGAAAAATGTATATCTGGGATTATGGAGATATTTTTAGCCCTAAAAAAGATACTACATTTGCTCCCAATAATTCTACATCTCATACCTATACAAATGTGGGTACCTACCGGGTAATGTTGGTGGCTATTGATTCAACAACCTGTAATATTGCTGATACTGCCTATGTTACAGTAAAAGTTGGTAGCAATGAAATTATTCCGGCTTTTTCTTTTTCAAAACTGGATTCATGTAACAGTTTAAGATACCAGTTCAAAAACCTTACTACGGCTGCAATACCCACTTATACCAATCAAACTTTTATATGGGATTTCGGAGATGGATCTCCAAGGATCAGGGCAGGCTTTACTTCTATTATACATACTTTTCCATCTCCGGGAACTTATACCATAAAATTAATTGTGGATGATACGGTTTTTTGCAATTCACCCGATTCGGTTAAAAAAATATTGCGGATAAGCCCCAACGTTAAGGCAATTTTTATTACACCGCCTATCGGGTGCGTACCTTATGCTGCCCGGTTTGAAAATACTTCACTTGGCGGCACAGATTTTTATTGGGAGTTTGGGGATGGCACCCCCTTGACTTTGGATAACGGGCCTTTTGTTATTCATACCTACAGTGTTACAGGAACTTATAATGTCCGTTTGATCGCTATTGATACCAGCACCTGTAATAAAATTGATACGTCGGCTTATTTTTCTATTACTGTCTTCTCAATTCCTACTGCCAGGTTTACCTGGTTGCCTAACCCTCCCGTGGAGAATACAATAACCCATTTCACTAACCTTTCATTAGGGGCTAGCCGCTATTTATGGAATTTTGGGGACGGAGAAAGTTCTACTGATGTAAATCCTGATCACTTATATAATGCAACTGGAACTTATAAAGCAACATTGTATGCATTTAATGCTGCTAATTGTGTTGATAGCTTAACACAGGATGTTCCCATACTTGTCAGGCCATTATTGGATGTACCCAATGCATTTACACCAGGAAGATTTGGTACAAATGGAATAGTAAAAGTGGCTGGTTTTGGTATAGGCAAAATGAGCTGGAAAATTTATAACCGGTGGGGGCAGATAGTATTTCAAACAAACGATAGAAAACAAGGATGGGACGGAACATTTAAAGGTACTGTACAGGCAATGGATGTGTATACCTATACTTTGGATGTTGAGTTTACTGATGGGAAAAAATTAAAAAAAACCGGGGATATAACATTATTGAGATAAAAGCCGGATAAGCAAGTAAAGATTTTTAGTGCTTTACTTATCTACAGGATGCTGTGCATAGTCAATTGTAAATTATTTATTGCTGGTTAAAATAAATGAACACTACAAAAAATATATTATTTCTTACTATATGCAACTTCTTGTTTGCATTTTCCCTGCATGCACAGGACCTCCATTTTTCGCAATTCTTCAATTCGCCACTTACTATCAATCCCGCCAATACAGGATTTATCCCGGATGCAGATTATCGGATTGGGGCAAACTACCGTACCCAATGGAGTAAGATAATGACAGTTCCCTATAAAACCACAAGTGTTTTTTTAGATGCACAGTTATTTCGCGATAAGCTGGAAAACGGATGGTTAGGATTAGGCGCCGTATTATTAACTGATGTTGCAGGTAGTGGCAGTTTACGTAGTACAAAAATTTATGGATCACTGGCCTATCACCAGATGTTGGGTTTTAGCAGCCTGCTTTCTGCAGGGTTTAATGTTGGTTGGGCTAATAAACGGATTGATGGCAGTAAATTGAAATTCCCTGATCAGTTTGATGGGAAGTTTTTCGATAATTCACTTCCAACATCCGTAGTTTTAAATAAAAACAATGTTAGTTACCTGGATATACAGGCAGGAATGAATTACGCTTATTTTCCCCAGGAAAATATTTATATCAATGCCGGTTATTCTATTCATCATGTAAACAGGCCCAAAGAAACTTTTTTTTCTGATAATTCCTCGGAGGGCAGAATACCGATGCGGCATATTGCCTTTTTAAATGCCATTTTAAAATTGAATGACAAACTAATCATAAATCCAAACGTTTATTTCACTACACAGGCCAAAGCAACTGAACTGGTGGTTGGTTTAAATGGAAATTACAATTTATCAGCGGCCGGAGAAAAACAGTTATTGGCCGGTGTTTATTATCGTTTGGGCGATGCTATTGTTCCAATGGTTGGCCTTGAAGTATACAATGTTAAATTTACTTTCAGTTATGACGTTACTATATCAAAGCTGAGTAAGTTTAATGGCTACCGGGGTGGCAGCGAATTCAGTTTAATTAAAAAGGGATTTTATCCTGATAATGTTGAGCATGTAACATTATGTCCGAAATTTTAAACTTGTAAAATAAAATAAGGTGATTGTGTTCTGACTACACATGTACTTAAAATAATAAGAAGGCCCTGTAGTTTACGGGGCCTTCTTATTACCATTCTTATTGCTAACTGTTGCTTTATTTATTCTTACCTGGTTTCATGCATGATCTTATCTATATCCACATTTTTTAAAGTTAGTTTAATTTTTTCTATTGCTTCTTTGCATTGCTCCATTACTTTATCAACTACTGATCTGTCAATACCCCGGATCTCAAGTGATACATTTTCAATTTTTTTTGCTTCATTGATTGTTTTTAAGATCTCGCTGTTTTTTTCATCCCAATTGATATCTTTCAAAGACGATTTTACTTCCGTCAGTATTTTATCAAGGTCGATATTTTTTAATGATAGCTGTGTTTCCTTCAATATTTTTTGGAGATCAATTTCATTGATAGCATTTTCCACCTCTTTTTGAATAAATGAGAAATCAATTTTTTTCATTTCAACTCCAACCTCCATCAATGTTTTGTTGAGATCCAGTGTTAACTTGTCGCAGTTGGTCATCTTTATAATACCCTCATTGTCTTTTTCGGGTAATGTGTCTTCTAAAGATTTTTGCAGCTCAAATTTTTGTCGAAGAATGGGCGAATCCTGGAACGACATGGTAATGGATCCAAGCAGTAAGACAACACCAATGCCCATCAGGGTCTTTTTGTTTTTTAAAATAAATTGTTTCATGGCTTTACTTTAAGTTGGTTAAGAAAAAATAATACGAATAAATTCGTAGCAAATATATAAAGTCCATTTCCATTTTACAAGGCGTTAATAAAATTTAACAATTCAGCTAATCCGGGGAGGCCTAACATCATTTTCTGAACTCATTATTTTATACGATTTTTACAAAAATAATCTTACATGCAAATTGCCAGGGATTGGATAATGAATATTAATGACTGTATTGATAAGTTTAGAAAACTGTTAGGTGCTGAAAATGTTTTGATTGATAAGGAAAGCCTTCAACACTATGGGCATGATGAAACTGAAAACCTTCTTTTTCTTCCGGATATTGTTATTAAGCCCAGAACGGCAACAGAGATAAGTGCCATCATGAAGATTTGCAACGAACATAAAATTCCGGTAACACCCCGTGGTGCAGGCACCGGCCTTAGTGGTGGTGCATTGCCGCATTTGGGTGGTGTATTACTTTCTATGGAGCGCATGAATTCGATATTGGAAATTGACGAACGCAATTTACAGGTTACAACAGAACCCGGGGTGATCACTGAAGTATTACAAAATGCGGTAAAGGATAAAGGTTTGTTTTATCCCCCCGATCCCAGCAGTAAGGGCAGTTGTTTTATTGGCGGCAATATTGCCGAGAACAGCGGCGGCCCTAAAGCTGTTAAATATGGAGTTGTTAAAGATTATGTGCTGAACCTGGAATTGGTATTACCAACCGGAGAAATCATCTGGACAGGAGCCAATGTGTTAAAAAATTCAACCGGTTATAATTTAACTCAATTGATTGTAGGAAGTGAGGGAACTTTAGGAATAGTTACAAAAATCGTTTTAAAGTTATTGCCTTTTCCAAAGTACGACCTGCTGATGCTGGTGCCGTTTAATTCTTTGGAAAAAGCAGGGGAAGCAGTAAGTGCCATTTTTAGGGCAGGTTTTACACCAAGCGCCCTTGAACTGGTAGAGATAGACGCATTAATGATTGTAAGTAAATTTGTAGATAGTACAGTTGTACCCGTTACTGATAATATGGAAGCTCATTTAATTATTGAAGTTGATGGTAATCACCAGGAAACATTAATGAATGAGATGGAAGCAATATCAAACTTATTGGAAAAATACGATTGCGGAGAAACATTTTTTGCTGATGATGCCAAACAAAAAGCAGAACTTTGGAAATTACGGCGTAGGGTAGCCGAAGCAGTTAAAATTGCAGGTTTTACCATCGAAGAAGATACTGTGGTTCCCAGGGCCGAATTACCGGCATTAATACGCGGGGTTAAAGAATTGGGCAGGCAATATGATTTCAAGGCGGTATGTTATGGCCATGCCGGTGATGGTAACCTGCATATCCGTATTAAAAAAGAAGGTTGTATTTATAGTTTAAACAATCCGGAAGTGATACCGGCATTAAGGGCATTATTTGAGTTGGTTAAAAAATTGGGCGGAACAATCAGCGGCGAACATGGTATTGGGCTGGTGCAAAAAGAATATATGGATATTGTCTTTCAGGAAGCCAATATTAAACTAATGCAGGGAATTAAAAAGGTATTTGATCCTAATAATATTTTAAATCGCGGAAAAATATTTGATAATTAATTTAAACAGAATTCTATTAAAATTTTCCAATTTATTCAATTAGTAAAATCTGTAGCATATGAAAAAAGTATTTATTTTCTTATTTCTTTCGGGTCTGTTGATCAATAGTTTTGCGCAGGAAAGAAATGATGAGGGGGAAGTGAAAGAAGAGAAAAAAAAAGGAGGCTTTAAAAAAGAAAACCTTTTTACGGGTGGTGGATTAACTGTTACCTTTTCTAATTCTACAACTGTTTTAGGTGGGAGCCCTGTTTTTGGATATAGTATTAACCGTTGGATCGATGCAGGAATAGTAATTAATTTTAATTATGCTTCAGACAGGCATCTAACCTATTACAACTATACTACAGGCCTTTACTATGCAAGTGATGATAAACTAAGACAAACCGTTTTTGGCCCGGGTATTTTTGCAAGGGTTTACCCAATAAAATTCTTATTCATCCAGGTACAGGGCGAACAAAATTTTATTACACAAAAGGTTATATATGCCAATGGTTCACCTTCGTTTAAGCAAAGTGCAACTGCTACCAGCTTATTGGTAGGTGGCGGTTATTGCAATGGAAGAGCCGGAAAAGGTAGTTTGTTCTATTATGTTTCCATAATGGCAGATATTGCAAAAAATAAAAATTCTCCATATGTAGAACAGATTGCAAGCGGGGCCATAAATGTGCTACCCATCATCAGGGCTGGTTTACAGGTGCCGCTATTCCAGGGCAAACGGAACGGCAGGTGATCATAACTAATATCGATCAATCCAGTATTTTTTCAAATTCACTTATCGTAGCAATAATAGTCATTCTTTCTTCGATCCGATCATACAGAAAATTTTCTTGCTGCATCTTTTTATGATGTGCGATCAGGTGATCGTAAAACCCTGCTGTATTTAGGATATATATTTTTTTATTGTGAATGTTCAATTGGTTCCAGGTAAGCATTTCAAATAATTCATCCAATGTGCCAAATCCGCCGGGTAATATAATTGCGGCATCACATTTCTCATACAGCATTCGTTTACGGGTATGCATATCATCTACTATTATCAATTCTGTAATACGATTATGCTGGTGTTCCCATTCAATTAAAATTTTTGGAATGATACCGGTTATCTTTCCATTTTTTTCTAAAACGGCATTGGCTAAAACTCCCATGATACCTGAATTGCCTCCGCCATAGATCAACCTGATATTTTTTTGCGCCAGTAAAAATCCTAATTGTTTTGCTTCTTTTTCAAACAAAGGATCATTACCACTTTTACTTCCGCAGAAAACAGCCAAAGATGTAATTGACATAAATTTGTATTAACTTGAATTTCGATGCAAACTAATTATTCATTACTAATATTTCATTATTTATTTTTATGTCACCATTAATTTTATTTTCATTTGTAATTGGTTATTTCCTGATTCTTTTAGGGGTTGCTTATATTACCTCAAAAAACAGTAATAACGAATCTTTTTTTATTGGTAACAGAAACAGTAACTGGATGCTGGTTGCTTTTGGAATGATCGGCACGTCACTTAGTGGTGTTACGTTTGTAAGTGTACCGGGCGGAGTTGGTAAAGACGGTTTTGCTTATTTTCAGATCGTGCTTGGTTACCTCATCGGCTATATGATAATTGCCTTTGTTTTATTGCCTTTGTATTATCGGCTTCATCTTACTTCTATTTATAATTATTTGCACAAAAGGCTGGGATTTTTATCTTATAAAACCGGGGCCTCGTTTTTTATTTTATCACGTACGCTGGGTGCTACAGCAAGACTTTATTTGGTAGTAAAAATTTTGCAGGACAGCATTTTTGCTAATCTGGGTGCAGGATTTCATATACCCTTTTGGGCTACTACTTTAATTATTTTAGTAATGATATTGTTGTATACTTTTGAGGGAGGTGTAAAAACAATTGTATATACTGATACGCTTCAAACAACCTGCATGCTGGTAGGCCTGGTTGTGTGCATAGTTTATATCTTAAATTCGCTGGATTATAGTTTGGGAACAGCAATGGGCAACCTGGCAGAAAAAGGGTATAGTAATATGTTTGTTACTGACCCCAACAGTAAATTATTCATTGTAAAACAGATCATTGCCGGGGCATTTATTACGGTTACTATGACCGGGCTTGACCAGGAGATGATGCAGAAAAATATCAGCGTAAAAACACTAAAGGACTCCCGTAAAAATATGCTTAGTTTTTCTGTCATACTGGTTATTGTAAATTTTTTATTTTTATTCTTAGGCGGTTTACTTTATTTATATGCTGCAAAGAACGGCATTGCAGAAACGGGGGATAAACTTTTTCCAACAGCTGCAATAAAACATATGCCACCCTATATTTCAATTATTTTTATCATTGCACTAATATCTGCTCTTTTTCCGAGTGCAGATGGAGCAATCACTGCTTTAACTTCATCTTTCTGTATTGATATTATTGGGTTGCAACGAAAAGATAAACTTTCCGAAGCAGAAAAAAAGCGGATGAGAAAGATCGTTCACCTTTCTTTTGCTTTTGTTTTTCTTTTAATTGTTATGATCTTTAAATGGGCTGATAATCCGAGTATGATAGGGCTTATTTTAAAAATTGCTGGGTTTACTTACGGGCCTTTATTGGGATTGTTTGCATTTGGTATTTTAACTAAAAGAAATGTAAAAGATAAACTGGTGCCGGTTGTAGCCATCGTATCGCCAATGATCTGTTTTTTTATTGATAAATACCAGGCCAGTTTATTCGGCAGTTTTCAAATCGGGCTTGAACTGCTTATCATTAATGGACTGATCACTTTTACAGGACTGCTATTAATATCATCACCAGGTATTAAAAGTGAAGATAAAATTGCAATTACTTAAAGTTATTTCAGCTATTTAATTTAATATGGATCTGGTTAATCATATCGCGGAAACCTATGCTAAAAAATACACTTCATCACAGGATGAAATGTTAAGTGAAATTGAAGCATTTACACTAACCCATCACCCGCAGGCAATAATGTTAAGTGGCCACGTGCAGGGGAAATGGTTGGAAATGATGAGCCAGATGATACAACCCACGCGTATTTTGGAAATAGGAACCTTTACCGGCTTTAGTGCTTTATGCCTTTTAAAAGGACTTCAGGAAGGTGGGAAATTACATACAATAGAAATAAGAGAAGAAGATGCCTCCACAGCCAGCCAATTTTTTAAAAAAGCCGGGGCCGAAAATAAAATTCATTTACACCTGGGCAATGCCCTAGAAATAATTCCGAATATCAACGAAACCTGGGACCTGGTTTTTATTGATGCCGACAAAGTGAACTATATAAGCTATTACGAATTAACTTTGCCATTGATAAGAAAAGGGGGTTGGATCTTTGCAGATAATGTGCTGTTTCATGGCCAGGTATTGGAAGACCAGGTAAAGGGAAAAAATGCTAAAGCGATCTGTGCATTTAATGAGCATGTGGCCAATGACAAAAGGGTGGAACAGGTAATGTTAACTGTAAGAGACGGGCTGTTGGTTATCCGGAAAATCTGAATAAATGAAAAAACTATTAGTCATTATTTTATCCTGTTCTGTTACATTTTTTGCAACTGCACAAAAATTTTCAATTGAACAATATATACTGCAATATAAAGATATTGCTATTATTGAAATGAAACGAATGGGTGTACCCGCTGCAATTACACTGGCGCAGGGAATATTAGAATCAGAGAATGGTAACAGCGACCTGGTAAAAAAATCAAATAATCATTTTGGGATAAAGTGCAAAAATACCTGGACAGGAGGAACGGTGTCACATGATGATGATGCCAGTGCTGAATGCTTCCGGTCTTATTTAACAGCCCAGGAAAGTTATAGGGACCATAGTAATTTTCTGCGCGGGAATACACGTTATAAATTTCTTTTTGACATAGATGCTGCTGATTACCGTAGCTGGGCCTATGGTTTAAAAAAAGCAGGTTATGCCACCAATCCTGAATATCCGGGTATACTTATAAAAAACATAGAACAATATAACCTTCAGCAATACACGCTATCAGCTGTAAATGATATACCAAAATTTGATGCCACAAAATATGAAAATGACAGCGGGGATTCAGTAAAACCTCTTACTGAAAATAGAAATGCAGATAGTATTTCCGACAAAGCCATTGTGAGCATATTGGATATACCTGATAAAATAATTACAATCAATAATAGTAAATGTGTAGTTGCTAAAAAAGGAACATCTTTATTGTTCATTGCTACCAAAAATAATATTGCGTTAAATAAATTGCTGGAATGTAACGAACTGGCCGAAGACGCAACATTGGGAAAAACCCAATACGTATATCTTCAAAAAAAGCAAAAAACAGGGGAACTGGAATTTTGTATTGTTCAGCCGGGGCAATCCGTTTATGATATTGCACAATTGTACGGGATACAGTTGCAATATCTTCTTGATTATAATAAGTTAAATAATACTGATGTTGTTACTGCCGGAACAAAATTATTTTTGCATCCATTAAGCAGGGCAGAAAAACGGGAAAAGCAAAACGGTAAAATTAAGATACACTATGTTGTTGCCAAAGAGGGGTTATACGGGATAGCTAAAAAGTATAATGTAACAGTAGAGCAATTAAAAAAGTGGAATGACCTTGGCGATGATGAATTGACGATAGGCCAGCAATTAATAATATCTAAATAATTTAATTACATCCTGTTTCAGAAAAATATTTCTGAAAAAACGGGGAATAAATTTAAAATCAAATGGTGATACAGGTATTGGATAAAAAATTTAAGCCTTATCTAAGGGAGCAGGAAATACATGAAAAGGTCAGTAAACTTGCAGCACAGATCAACCAGGATTATTTGGGCAAACGTCCGTTATTTATTTCGATCCTGAATGGTTCCTTTATGTTTGCCGCAGATCTTTTTAAAGAACTTACTATTGATGCGGAAATATGTTTTATAAAACTGGCTTCGTATAAAGGAACGAGATCTACGGGAAATGTAATTACTTCAATTGGCCTTGATGAACCCCTAAAAGGCAGGCATGTTGTTATAGTTGAAGACATTGTAGATACAGGCAAAACCTTATCTGAATTTTTACCCCAATTACATAATCAACAACCGGCCTCATTAAAGATCGCGGCCTTATTGCATAAACCAGATGCCCTGGCATATCCGATAACTATTGACTACCTTGGATTTAATGTTCCCAATAAATTTTTGTTGGGATACGGGCTGGATTATGATGGGTTGGGCCGGAATCTTAAAGAAATTTATCAATTGGTAGAGGATTAATCAGGCAACATAAGTGAGCGAAAGATTGTCTTTATTCCGGGTACTATTTATTACCGCAATTAACTTTACTCTTGATAAAACGTTTTGCTCATATCCCATTATTGTTTTTTGCCTTTTGCGCAAATGCACAATATTATTTACGCGGCGAGATCAGGGATGAAAATAATCAACCGTTGCAAAATGTAAAGATTCTTTTACTTTCAAATCATTATTCATATATTTCCGGCATATCAGGGGGATTCGGAATTACAACAAATACTTTATATGATTCCCTTTTATTAAGTATGGAAGGGTATGAACAAAAGACTGTAAAAGTAAAATGTGATCTGTGGCAGAATATTGTTTTAAATGTGTTAAAATCAAATGCCAACCGAAACCGGCCAAAATTAATTTCTGTAACAAAGGATCTTAACCGCAGTACTAGGATGCAGTGGTTTGTGAATGAAGAAACCTATTTTCAATTGGTGGAAAACGAATATGTAAATGCAACCAAATTTCCAAATACAGGCTTATCATTAAATGTAAATAAGGCATCTTATAGTAATGTCAGGCGCTTTATTAATATGCAAAGCAGGGTTCCGCCAGATGCAGTACGCACAGAAGAATTACTGAATTATTTTAACCTGCATTACCGTGAACCGGAAAATAATGAAATTTTCAGGTTAGAATCACAGCTGACTTCCTGCCCATGGGATGCTGAGAAACAATTATTAATATTAAATATTAATGCAAAAAAAATCAACCTTGATAAAGTACCACCCGGTAATTTTGTTTTCCTGATAGATGTATCAGGGAGTATGGATTTGCCCAATCGTTTGCCCCTGCTAAAAGCGGCCTTTCAACTGTTAGTAAAAAATCTCCGGGAAAAAGATACTATTTCAATTGTTACTTATGGAGGCACAGTAGGCATTTGGATGCAGCCAACAAGCGGTGGGGAAAAGGAAAAGATCATTAAGGCATTAGAAGAACTTACAGCTAATGGCGACACACCGGGTGAAGCAGCCATACTTACTGCATACAAACTGGCTGAAAAAACTTTTATAAAAAATGGCAGTAACAGGGTGATATTAGCGACAGATGGAGATTTTAATGTAGGCATTTCTTCCGAAAAAGCATTAGATGACCTTATCACCAAAGAAAGGCAAACTGGTGTGTACCTAACCTGCCTTGGGGTAGGAATGGGGAACTTTAAAGATTCAAAACTGGAAACACTTGCTAAAAGAGGAAATGGAAATTTTGCTTATCTCGATAATATCAATGAAGCAGAAAAAGTATTGGTAAAAGAGCTAACACAAACTTTTTATGCAGTGGCAGATGATGTGTACATGAATATTGAATTCAATTCAAAATTTGTAAAAGAATACCGTTTAATAGGATTTGATAATAAACGAGATGCAGTTGCAGATAATAGTATTGATTTGGAAGGAGGTGAAATTGGCAGTGGAAATAGTGTATTAGCCGTTTTTGAAATTGTGCCGGCCTCTGATAATAATTTTATAAACGATATAAGTAGTCGTGAAGGGATCGCCAATATAACCATGAATTATGGTTTATGTAATGATACTGCACACCGGCAAATTGTTACCACTTGCCCCACTAATTTCGTTGAGTTTAAAAATATAGATAAAGAACTTCAGTTTGCAATTTCAGTAGCCATGTTTGCATTAAAAGTGAAACAATCGAAATACATAAATAATATTGATTGGTTGGATATTGAAACTATAGCAACCAATAATTATGATGATAAAAGTTTTTTGCAAACTGAGTTTTTGCAATTGATCGGTAAAGCCAAAAAAATATATTCAGGAAAAAAGAAAAGAAAAACTGGTGATTAACTAAACATTTCTCTTACTTTCTCAAAAAAAGATTTATCATTCTTCTCGGGCTTCGGAACAAAATTTTGAGAATGTTGTAATTTTTCCAGCATTTGTTTTTCTTCGGTGCTTACATGCTGCGGAGTCCATACATTTATCTGTATTAACTGGTCACCTTTTTCATAACTGTTTACATTAGGAAATCCTTTGCCTTTTAACCGGAATATTTTTCCGCTTTGAGTACCTGGGGGAATTTTTATTTTTGCCCTGCCGTCTATTGTAGGAACTTCAATTTGTATTCCAAATACGGCATCAGGTATAGAAATATGCAGGTCAAAAGCAACATTTAAACCATCGCGGTGCAATTGCGGATGGGCTTCTTCTTCTATCAGAACAATCAGGTCGCCATTGGAACCACCGCGTTCACCAGCATTACCTTTACCACCTACACTCAATTGCATTCCCTCCTGAACACCTGCAGGAATATCAATGGTAACTTTTTCTTCACCATATTCCCGGCCCTCGCCCTTACAGACTGTACATTTGTTGATAACAGTTGTGCCTTCACCATTACATGTAGGGCATGTAGTTACTGTTTGCATCTGACCTAAAAAAGTATTTTGAACCCTTCTCACCTGCCCACTTCCGCCACATGAACTACAGGTTTGAATACTGCTCTTATCTTTTGCTCCACTACCCCCACAAGTGGTGCAGGACACGTATTTTTTTACTTTTATTGTTTTAGTTGTACCCCTGGCAATTTCTTCAAAATTAAGTTTAAGCTTTACACGTAAATTACTGCCACGAATGCCACGGCTTTTGCCACCTGAACTTCTCTTGTTATTGTTTCCGCCAAAAAAACTGCCAAATGGACTTTCATTTCCAAAAATATCACCAAACTGACTAAAAATATCGTCCATATTCATTCCACCTCCACTAAAACCTCCACCACCTCCACGGCCAGGGCTAAACGCCTGGTGGCCAAACCTATCGTATTGTGCTCTTTTATCGGTATCACTTAATATTTCATAAGCTTCGGCCGCCTCTTTAAATTTTTCTTCAGCTGATTTATCACCAGGGTTACGATCAGGATGAAATTGCATCGCAACTTTACGGTAAGCTTTTTTGATCTCATCCGGGGATGCGGATTTAGCTACACTTAGTATTTCGTAAAAATCTCTTTTTTGAGCCATAAGCTTTTAGCTTTTAGCTGTGAGCAATAAAAAACATGAACCGGCTCACAGCTAACGGCTCATGGCTAAACGCTTATTTACCTACTACCACTTTTGCAAATCTTATTATTTTATCATTCAGGTAATATCCTTTTTCAATTTCGTCAACTACTTTGCCTACTTTATCTTCTGCTACCGGTAATTCTGTAATAGCTTCATGTTTTTCTACATTAAAATCGGTTTCAATACTTTCCATTGCCTTTACTCCTTTAGCCTGTAAAGTATTTCTCAGTTTATTAAAAATGAGTTGAATACCTTCATTATAGTTTTTTGTATCACCTGCTTCTGTAAATTGTTTTTCAGCACGGTCGCAGTCATCCATCACTTCAAGTAAAGAAATGATCACATCCTTACCGGCAGTTTGGATAAGTTCTATTCTTTCTTTTGCATTTCTGCGCTTAAAATTTTCAAATTCAGCGATCAGGCGAAGGTATTTGTCTTTTTGTTCATCCAGTTCGGCCTGTAACTTTTCAATGGCTTCTTCATCACCCTGATTGCTTAAGTGTACATTTCCGGGAACATCTGAATCTGCATTAATATTCATTTCATCGTTGGCTGGTATCATTGTATCTTTTTCTGTCATAGCGGGGTTTAAAAATTGGTTGCGAAGGTACAACAGTCAAACATTTTGCCAAGCACTGTTTTGCAGTCAAATTGGCGTAAGCTAAGTCAATGGGCAATGGAGAGTGGTCAATGAGTCATTGTACAGCATCAAAATGGGCTGGTGACCACTCA
>JAYVUE010000043.1:0-6494 GCA_043788195.1 Chitinophagaceae bacterium | reverse complement strand
ATAAAACCATTGGCGCCTGTAATTAATATTTTCATTTTTTAAATTCTGTATTTTATTTAATTATTATTCCCTGCCCGGTTGGTAAACTAAGTATCCTGGTCCCTTTTTCTTTCGCCCATTTATTATGTGCTTCATATTGCAGATCACAGGTTACATATGCATAATCATCCAGTATAATGATCGCTCCTTTAGACATTTTATCCCAAAAATAATTTAAAGTGGCGATCTCGGGGCCAACACAGTTCATATCAACAGATAAAAAAGCGATCTTTTTACTTGTAACCTGTGCCAATGTACCAGGCACTGTACCTTTTATTATTTTTATAAAAGAGAATGAAGCAAAGGTTTTTTTTACTTCCTCATAACAATTTGTATAAACTTCCTGGTGATGCTCTTTTTTCCAGATTATTTTTTCAGTATCGGTCATCAGTTCTTCTACCAAACCATCAAAAGTATCCAGCAAATAAAATTGCTTATCCATTTTTGTAAAATCAATATATTCTATAATGGCCCTGGCAAATCCGCCTTTATTAGTACCACATTCTACAAAATCGCCTTCTACCCCGGCACATTGATATGCAGCCCATAAAATGGTATGTACCCGCCAATGCACCCTGCTCCAGGAGCCGGTTGCTTCGCCCGCCTGCTCAGCCCTGATAAAATCAGGTTCTTTCATAAACCCGTTATTATGTAAAGTAGTTAACCCATCCTGGTGGTAGGTTGGTTTATGCTTTGGCGGAGCGTTAAGTGTTTTTTTTATCTTATTGAGCAGGTTCAATTTTTTTTCCTTTTAGTTTAGTATATAAAAGCTTAACCGGCTTTTTAATAAAAATATAATATAAAATAAGATCTTCGTTACAAATCAAGGCCAGGCTATTGGAGAAAATTAAACCAATTTTTTTAAAAATATTCAGATTTTTGAATGTAAACTGGTGTGTTAAATATTTTAAATAATAGGCTTCAAAAAAATAATATTTACTTTTTATGTTAAAGGCTTTACGAACCCCATCCATATTAACAGAACTCCCTCCCCTGTAATAATAAAAATTAGACTGGCCCGGCAAGTATAAAAATTTCCCTTTTGCCAGGGCTTCGTACACAAACATATGATCTCCGCCCCAGTTATTATTGAAAGGAATATCTTTTACCATCGAAGTATTATATAAGCCGCAAAAAAAGAATTTATTTTCGGCGGTACTCTTTACAAAATTAAAACATCTTTTAAAAAAACTGTTCTGCATAAATCCCCTGTTGAGGTTGGATATTGTTGCGTCACCTTCCAATCCAACAATTTTAAGATCGGTCATACTAAGTACAACATTTTTATCAGCCTGCATACCTTTAACACATACTTCAATAAAGTTAGCATCCCAAAAATCATCATCAGCGGCCCACATAAAATATTGGCCTGATGCTTTATTCAATAAAAACTGGAAGTTGGGAACGATACTAATATTTGTTTCCTGTACATAAAATTTTACACGTTCATCCTGGGCTGCATATTTATTTAGCAAGGGCAATATTAAAGTGTTTGCAGAGCAGTTATCCGAAATAATAATTTCTAAATTAGTGTAAGTTTGGTTTAAAATACATTGCAGCGTCCGCTCTAAACCTTTTGGCCTGTTATAGGTTGGTATACCAACTGTAACCAATGGAAGGTTGGTATCCGTTATCATAAAATAACGCCTGTAAATGTTTCATCAATCAATGGAATTTTCATGTCTTTATCTGATACTAATGAAACAGGTAAAGGCCAACTGATATTTATCCTGGTATCATCAAATTTTATTCCTCCTTCGCTTTCTTTATTATAAAATTCAGATACCATATAAGTGATCTCTGAATAATCAGTTAATGATTGAAAACCATGAGCAAAACCTGCAGGTACATACATCATCCGTTTGTTTTCGGCAGATAGCTCTGCACCAAACCATTGCAAAAATGTGGGCGATTGCGCCCTTACATCTACAATCACATCGAAGATGGCACCCTGCACACATTTTACCAGTTTCACTTCGCAAAAAGGGGCATGTTGAAAATGCATTCCCCTGATAACACCTTTACCCTTTGTTCCGGAATGATTAGCCTGCACAAAATGTTGTATCAGATCATTGTCGGCAAATTCTTTTTCACAAAATGTTCTTGTAAAAAATCCACGGCTATCCTGGAAGGGTTGTACGTCAATGGTAAAAGCACCGCCCAGGGGTGATGGGTTAAAGATCATGTAATATTTTTTTATTTTCTTTCGCCTATTTTTTTAAGCGGATTACCGGCATAAATACCATAGCTCTCTACTTCTTTATTTACAAAACTACAAGCGCCTATAATCGCACCCTTACGTAAAACAGCGCCATCGGATATAACTGTATTGGCACCGATCCAAACATCGTCTTCAATTATGATCCCTCCCCGTGAAGTTTTAAAACGCTGATCATAAACAGTTTTGTTTTTTGCACCAAACTCATGATTGGAACCCGACAATGTACAATTAGCAGCTATCAAAACCCAGTTGCCCATCATTATTCCATGGCCGCTGTAAATAACTGTTCCGGAATTGATATAACAATTATCACCAATGATAATATCACCCGACCCTCCCGAAAATTTCATTTTTACAAATGCATCTATCAGGCAATTTTCGCCAATAACAAGCCTAGATCCTTTTACAGATGTCTCCAGGTCACTAAGTGAAGAAATTTTTGCAGTTGTTGAAATGATATGCATAGTTTTCTTTATGAAAATATTATTGACGGTATAATTGTTCGTTGATGATCATATTATCTATCAGCCGTTGAATGGATCTTAACCGCATCAGATCAGACTGCCTGAAATTTACGTCATTAAATTGCATTGCATCTAATCCATCTTTAAGATCCAGAACAGCAGCAGTTAAATTTATTTGCGGCTGATATTGTGGTGCCAGTTTTTTGTACAGATCAAAACTCACTTTGTATGATCTTTTATCCGGTTGCGCATTGATGTTGATGGATACTTCTACATCAGTAAATAATTGTTGCACGGCTGCAGCTAATTCTTTTACCTGGTAATTCCATTCGTTACTTCCTGTATTAATGATCAAAAAATTTCCTCCTTCCTTCCGCTGAATTGCCCAATCCATTGCCCTGGCCATATCCTTAACATGTATCAATGGCCGCCAGGGTGTACCATCGCTTAAGATGGTGATCTTTTTATCTGCGATAGCACTGGCCACAAAATCATTTAACACAAGATCCAGCCGCAGCCTGTCGCTATAACCGCAAGCCGTGGCAAAACGAAGGCAGGTAATATTAAAATGATCATCTGCCAAAGGGCTTAATCCCTGTTCTGCAAAAACTTTGGATTTGGCATAAGCTGTCAATGGATTTAATTCAGAATTTTCGGTACGTGGTGCCGTATCTGCAAATCCATATACACTGCAACTGCTGGCAAATACAAAATGTTTAACGCCTGATTGTTTTGCTTTTTTTGCAATAGAAACAGCCGCATTACAATTGATGTCAATTGTTGGTTGTTCAAAAGCATTTCCCATGGGATCGTTGGAAATGGCGGCCAGGTAAATGATTGCATCAATACCCTTTAAAACGGTTTCGTCAAATTGCCTTACATCCCCATAAAATTGTTTATGCAATAATGTATCACCTACAACACCATTGTAAGTATAGTTTTGAATAAAATACCCGATATCATAACCTGCAATAAAAAAACCAGGATGATCTTTTTTAAAATGTTTTGCCACCATTGGGCCAATATATCCAAGGTTGCCAATTACTAATATGTTCATGCAGTTCTTATTTCCAGATTTTCCAAGGTGCTTTATTGCTTTCCCATAATGCATTCAATTCTATTTTATCACGCAAAGCATCCATGCATTTCCAAAAGCCGTTGTGTTTATAAGCGATCAGTTGACTGTCGGCGGTTATCTTTTCCAACGGTTCATCTTCCCACATGGTGTTACTCATATCCTTTTTTAAATAATCGAACACTTCGGGTTTTAAAATAAAAAATCCACCATTTATCCATTGCGCATCTGCCTTTGCTTTTTCCCTGAACGAGTTAACTGTGCCATCGGCCAACAGGTCCATTCCGCCAAAACGGGCATCAGGTTGAACAGCCGTTACCGTTACTACTTTATTATTTTTTTTATGATAAGCCAGCAGATCAGCAATATTTACATCAGCAACGCCATCTCCATAAGTAAGCATAAAATCTTCGTTGCCGATATATTTTTGTACTTGTTGCAAACGACCTGCAGTTTTTGTACTAAGGCCGGTATCCACAAGGGTTACCTTAAATGATTCTGCACTGGAATCGTGTATCTCCATTTTATTATTACCAAGATCAACAGTGATATCAGCATTATGAAGGAAATAGTTCATAAAGTATTCCTTAATAACATAGCCTTTGTAACCAAGGCAAACTATAAATTCATTAAACCCAAACTGGCTATATATTTTCATAATATGCCAGATAATGGGTTTACCCCCTATTTCAACCATTGGTTTGGGCCTGGATTCAGTTTCTTCAGAGATCCTGGTTCCCAGTCCGCCGGCAAATATTACTACTTTCATGTAATGTTGTTTCTGTGTTAAATGACCTGTCGGGTTTAAAAGAATTTGTAAAATTAACGAATTATCATTTCTATCTTATGTTTGCATAATATTTATCAAAAAATCAACTAATGGCACGTGTTGCGCTTATAACAGGAATTACAGGTCAGGATGGTGCCTATTTAGCCATTTTGCTATTGGAAAAAGGCTATGAAGTACATGGCATTAAACGCCGCTCATCATTGATCAATACCCAGCGCATTGATGATATTTACCAGGATCCGCACGAAAAAAAGCTGCGGCTTATCCTTCATTATGGCGATCTGACCGATTCCTCCAATATCATAAGGATCATACAGCATGTGCAACCCGATGAGATCTATAACCTGGGCGCCATGAGCCATGTAAAAGTAAGTTTTGATACGCCAGAATATGTAGCCAATACGGATGCTATCGGGCCTTTGCGATTACTGGAAGCGGTTAGGATACTGGGACTCACAAAAAAAACAAGGATCTACCAGGCTTCTTCATCCGAAATGTATGGTAAAGTACAGGAGATCCCTCAAAATGAAAATACACCCTTTTATCCCCGTTCACCATATGCTGTAGCTAAATTATATGCCTTTTGGATTTCTGTAAATTACCGCGAAGCGTATGGTATGTTTGTATGTAATGGCATCTTATTTAACCACGAAAGCCCATTGCGTGGTGAAACATTTGTTACCCGAAAAATAACAAGAGGTGTAGCAAAAATTGTTTTAGGATTGGATAATAAAATATGGATAGGCAACCTTAATGCAAAAAGAGACTGGGGCCATGCCAAAGATTATGTAAAAGCAATGTGGCTGATGTTACAGCAACCTATAGCCGAAGATTTTGTTATTGCCACGGGTATTACAACAACGGTAAGGGAATTTATTTTTAAAGCCTTTGCTTATTGCGGTATAGAAATAGAGTTCACCGGTGAAGGCGAAAATGAAAATGGGATCGTTACTAAATGTAACAATGAAGAATTTCAGCGGGAAGCCGGTACTGTTGTAGTGTCGGTTGATAAAAGATATTATCGCCCTACCGAAGTTGATCTGTTGATAGGTGATGCCACAAAAGCAAAAACAAAATTAGGATGGAGCCCAGAACACACTTTAGATGAACTTGTAAAAGAAATGGTGGCAGCGGATATTGGTCAGTTTAAACGTCAGGTATCGCTTAAAAAATCCGGTTTTACAACATTAAATCAGTATGAATAAAACTGATAAAATATTTATTGCCGGCCATAAGGGTATGGTTGGGTCGGCCATCAAAAGAAAATTGGACGCCGAAGGATTTACAAATTTAATTACTCGCTCTTCTGCCCAATTGGACCTTCGCGATCAACAGGCAGTAACTCATTTTTTTGCAGAAGAAAAACCTGGTATTGTTTTTTTAGCTGCTGCAAAAGTTGGAGGAATATATGCCAACAATGTTTACCGGGCACAATTCCTTTACGATAACCTGCTCATTGAAGCCAATATCATTCATGCTGCTTATGTGAACAGTTGTACCAAATTATTATTTTTAGGCAGTTCCTGCATATACCCCAAACTATCGGCTCAACCCATTAAAGAAGAATATTTATTGACAGGCTTACTGGAACCCACAAACGAACCTTATGCCATTGCTAAAATTGCAGGCATTAAACTATGCGATGCCTATCGCAGCCAGTATGGATGTAATTTTATTTCGGCCATGCCCTGTAATTTATATGGAATCAATGATAACTACGACCTGCAAAATTCTCATGTCATTCCGGCCCTTGTACGAAAATTTCATGAAGCCAAAAACAATGAATCCCCATTTGTTGAAGTTTGGGGAAGTGGTAAACCCATGCGGGAGTTTTTATTTGTAGATGACCTGGCTGATGCATTGTATTTTTTAATGCAGCATTTTAATGAGCCCGGCCATATCAAT
>JAYVUE010000042.1:0-4089 GCA_043788195.1 Chitinophagaceae bacterium | reverse complement strand
AACCCCTTCCAGTTTTAATTTTATCCAGTGATTACCTGTAACTGAACTGTTTTCAAATAATACATTTCTGAAGCGGTCGCCTTCGACGGCACCGCCCATTACTTCATAAATATCCTGGTCGCCATCATTATCAATATCTGCAAATGCCACTGCATGCCCTTTTTGAATATGACCCGTATTGGTGGCATAAGTAATATCTTCAAATTTTTTGCCACCTAAATTGTGGTATAATTTATTGGGTACAATTGTGGTAAACTCAGGTGCACCTGTGCCCAGGTAATAATCGGGCCATCCATCATTATCAATATCTCCAAAATTACAACCCATAGCATAGTTCACATGATTAACTCCATAAGCTACACTTACATCGGTAAAAGTATTATTACCATTATTGTGATACAAGCGGGGTAGTTCGCCCAATGGTGGCAAACCCAACATATCACGGGCTGCGTCTCCGCCTACCTGTGAAAAACGCCGGGTATCATATCCTGATACAAAAAGATCAAGCCATCCATCATTATCAAAGTCAAAGAACCAGGCCGGGAAACTGTAAAGAGGTTCTTCTACACCAGCTGCTTTTGATATATCTGTAAACATTCTTTTGCCCGGTGTGGCACCCGGTTGATTAAGCCATAATTTATTGGGGGCGCCTAATACAGAAAGAAACAGATCGGGATAGCCATCATTATTGATATCACCCCAAACACATGCTTTTGCAAAAACGTTAACATTCAATCCATATTCGGTGGCTACATCCCTGAACTTTCCTTTTTCATTAATGAATAACTGGCAGGGATATTTTTCATGGGCAACAAAAAGATCGATCCATCCGTCATTATTAAAATCACCCCAACAGGCAGTTTGTGTTGGTAAAGGAGAATACAGACCCGATTCAATAGTTACATCTTCAAAAGTATTGTTGCCTTTATTTTTTATTAATGAAAAAGGGAATTTTGCATTTTTACCCAGCCAGCCTCCTCTCAAAATGACAAAATCGGCAAAACCATCATTATTA
This sequence comes from Chitinophagaceae bacterium, assembly GCA_043788195.1. Taxonomy (GTDB): domain Bacteria; phylum Bacteroidota; class Bacteroidia; order Chitinophagales; family Chitinophagaceae; genus Ferruginibacter. The sequence continues at coordinate 3,074 of JAYVUE010000042.1, read as the reverse complement.
TAATCGGTATGAACAAGATTTAAACCGCCAACAATTCCAACCAATCCTGAAGAAACCGTTTCGGTTTTAAAAGTTCCATCTTTTTGCTGGTGCATGTACCTGATCTGGTCATTAAGGCCATAAGACGAAGCCATAATATCAAGCAATCCATCATTATCAAAATCTTCCACTACACAACCACCTGATATTCCATTCATATCAACGCCTTTTTTTGTGGCTATATCTTTTAAAATAATATCGCTTTTGTTTTGGGTAAAAACACCGGATTCGATGAGCCATTGTTTGGGTACTCCGTCGGGATATTTACCTAGTGTCATATAAGCTACGTTCAATAAATATCTTGATTGCAGATCATCCGGAAATTTTTTAAGAATGGTTTTATAAATTTCTATTGCTGAGTCTGAACCTGAGGTCAATTTGTGGATGCCCCCTCCCTGTATGGGAATAATGCAACTCTGTGCATTATGATTGGCAGCACAATTTTCTAACTCTCCTTTTCGCATATACGCAATCGCCAACTGATCAAAAAATAATTTATAATTTTGAGTAAGCGTTTGTTCGGTAATGTTCATCGACGTGATGATCTGTTTCAACACATTTATACATTCATCGGTATTTCCTGCATTCAATGATTCAACAGCGTATTGGTAGTAAAGGTCCAGCCTTTTGTAGGGGTCTTTTTCTGTAACCAGTTTATTTTTTTGTATTTCTGCACGTGCAGTATTCATCAGGTAAAAATCTTCGGGGTTGGCATTTTTACTAATACTGTCGAGTATCCTCACCATCTTTAATGTGCCTGCAGATTGTTTTACTGTAGAGATCAGTTTTATGTTATCCGGCTCGCAGCAACTTTTCATTTGTGCAGAAACCTCATTAAATAGTGAAGTAAAAAACACCGGGAAGAGTAAGTATAATCTAAAATATTTCATGCCCCAAAAATACTTTAAATCCGGATAAATAAAGTATCCGTTATAATTTCCCCTGTTTGATCTCATCCACAACTCCGGGATCAAGTAAGGTAGAAGTATCTCCTAAATTTTCTGTTTCGCCTTCGGCGATCTTTCTCAAAATGCGTCGCATTATTTTACCGCTACGTGTTTTTGGAAGCCCGGTTACAAAATGGATCTTATCAGGTTTAGCCATTGGGCCGATTACCCTTGCAACTGTTTGTGCTATATCAGCCCTTGTCAGATCTTCATCCTGGTGATGGCGACCGTTAAAAATAACATAAGCATAAATACCCTGTCCCTTTATGTCGTGCGGATAACCAACCACTGCGCTTTCAACTACGCCGGTATGCATGTTAATGGCATTTTCAACTTCAGCAGTACCAATGCGATGACCGCTTACATTCAATACATCATCAACCCTTCCGGTAATTCTGTAATTGCCATCTTCATCACGTAAACATCCATCACCTGTAAAATATAAATTGGGGTAAGCAGTAAAATAGTTCAGTTTGCATCGTTCATGATCGCCATATGTGGTTCGTAACATGCCCGGCCAGGGGGCTTTGATACAAAGATTTCCACTTACATTATTTCCTTCTAACACATTTCCTTTTTCATCCATTAATACCGGTTGAACACCCGGTAATGGTAATGTAGCAAAAGTGGGTTTTGCAGGGGTAACGCCTGCAAGGTTTGAGATCAGTATACCACCTGTTTCTGTTTGCCACCAGGTATCTACAATGGGGCATTTATTTTTTCCGATATTATCATCATACCAATGCCAGGCTTCTTCATTTATGGGTTCACCTACGGTGCCTAATATTTTTAACGAGCTTAGATCTTTTCCTTTAAGCGGCTCTGTTCCGTAACTCATTAAACTGCGTATAGCCGTAGGCGCTGTGTATAAAATATTTACTTTGTATTTATCAACGATATCCCAGAATCTTCCGGCATCCGGATAAGTGGGGATGCCTTCAAACATCAGCGAAGTACCTCCTGCGCTTAAAGGGCCGTAAATAATATAACTATGTCCGGTTATCCAGCCAATATCTGCAGTGCAGAAATGAATATCGCCGGGCTGATACTGAAATACATTTACAAAACTGTAGTTGGTCCAAACCATATAACCGGCACAGCTATGCACCACACCCTTGGGTTTGCCGGTACTTCCGCTCGTATATAAAATAAAAAGGGGGTCTTCGGCATCCATTTCTTCGGCCGGAAAAGAAACTAATCCATCTTTTTCAATTTGTGATTCAGCGTGTTCCATTTCATCTTCCCACCATACATCTCTTCCTTTTATCATCGACACAGGAATTCTTGTTCTGGTATAAACGATAACACGTTTTACTGTTTTGTTACCTATCAATGCATCATCAATTATAGATTTTAATGGAATATCTTTTGCTCCTCTGTATGCACCGTCGCAGGTAACAATATATTCTGCATTGGCATCTTCCAATCTGTCTGCAATACTTTGTGCACTAAAACCGCCAAAAATAACGCTGTGAATAGCACCGATCCTGGCACAACCCAGTACGGCATAAGTTAATTCGGGTATCATGCCCATGTAAATACAAACACGGTCGCCTTTTTTAACGCCATTGTTTTTTAATACCTGTGCAAACTGGCAAACCCGTTTATGTAATCTTGCATACGTAACTATCCTTGTTCTTTCATCGGGATTGTTAGGTTCCCAGATGATGGCGGGTTGATCAGCCAGTTTTTCCAAATGCCGGTCGATACAATTTTCTGTGATGTTAAGCCGCCCGCCTTTGAACCATTCTATTTTAGGATCAGTAAAATTCCAATCTGATACGGTATTGTATTTTTTTCGCCAGTAAAAATGATCAGCAATGCCAGCCCAAAATCCTTCGGGGTCTTCTATACTTTTTTTATAAGCAGTTTTATATTCTTCAAAAGATTTTATTTGATAAGGATAAGACATGATGAATTATTTGTGATAAACTTTTGTTTTGTATGACCAGACATAAAAATAAACTATATTGACAAATTATTAGCAGGCTTATGCGTAATGAAATTTCTACCAAAGGGATTGGTAAAGTTATCTTTTCCTCTTCGCTGGGAACTTTGATAGAGTGGTACGATTTTTACATTTTTGGG
>JAYVUE010000041.1:0-13710 GCA_043788195.1 Chitinophagaceae bacterium | reverse complement strand
ATATTTCCAGTACTGTCAACGGCAATCCCATGTGGTCCATACAATTGTGCAGTTGTAGCACTGATCCCGTCTCCATTATAACCGGCTGTCCCGGTTCCGGCGATGGTTGAAATGATTTGCCCAATACCCAATTGCGGTAACAGGATCAAAAACAAAATGATAGTTTTCGCTGATCTCACTGACCTGACTAAATTTGGTTACCTGCAAATTAGCACTTTTATATTTCTATCACAATACCAAGAACTTGGTATACCCGGATCGGCGTCTATATTCTTACTTAATTTCTGTGAAAAAACTGTGAATAACTATGGATAATTGGTGCAAACAATCAAAAATTTCTATACTGTCATTAGTATATATTTGCCATCTGACCATTAAAATACAGACAACGTGCGTTTAAAGAGTTTAGAAATCAAAGGATTTAAGAGTTTTGCCGATAAAACCATACTTAATTTTGATGAAGGTATAACGGGGGTTATTGGCCCCAACGGCTGTGGCAAAAGCAATATTGTTGACAGCATCCGTTGGGTGATCGGCGAACACAAAATAAGTAACCTGCGCAGCGAAAACCTTGAGAGCTTGGTGTTTAATGGCTCCAAAACCCGCAGTAGCAGTGGCCTTGCAGAAGTTAGCCTCACTTTTGAGAATACCAAAAACCTGCTGCCTACTGAATTCAATACAGTAACCGTTACCCGTAAATATTATAAAAGCGGTGAAAGCGAGTATCGCTTAAATGATGTGGCTTGCCGCCTCAAAGACATCCATAATTTGTTTTTAGACACCGGTATCACAACTGACAGCTATGCCATCATTGAATTAGGAATGGTGGATGATATCATCAATGATAAGGAAAACAGCCGCCGTAAAATGCTGGAACAGGCAGCCGGTATTTCTATCTATAAAACAAGAAAAAAGGAAGCCAGGTTAAAATTAGATGCCACCGAACAGGATCTTGCCCGCATAGAAGACCTGTTATTTGAGATCAATAATCAATTGAAGAGCCTTGAAAGCCAGGCAAAAAAAGCAGAGAAATATTTTGAAATAAAGAAAGATTATAAGGAAGTCAGTATTGAACTGGCAAAAGCTGCACTGGAAGGATTCAATATCACTTACCGCGATCTTAATGAACAGCAACAAGGTGAAGTTGATAAGCGGATGGAGCTGGAAGTGAGTATTGCCAAAGAAGAAGCAGCACTTGAACAGGAGAAGCTGGGTTTTATTGAAAAAGAAAAAACCCTTCATAATCTTCAACAGGCTTTTAATGAAATGGTAGAGGAAGTGCGCAATAAAGAAAAGGAAAAAAGCCTCAGCAGCCAGCGCCTTCAATATCTTAAAGAAAGAGAAACGGGCCTTATTGAATTTTTACAAAAAGCAGGTGGGCAATTGAGTGGCCTTGAAGAAAGTATTTTATTCACCGGAAACCAGGTTGCCGATGATGAAGTAAAACTGGTTGAATTTGAGACAATGCTGGCTGGTTTAAAAAATACGGTAGAAGAAAAACGTAAAATTTTTGATGATAAGCGAAGTCATATTGATGAACTGCGAAAAGAGAACCAGTCTATCCAGCGCAACCAGTTTGAAGCCGAAAAGAAGGTAGCCGTAGCCGATACTTCGATCCTGAACCTGCAACGCGGTATTACCCAGATACAGGAAGAAAAATCACAACGACAGGCACAATTGCAACAATTAAATGAAGATAAAAAAATAAAGACAGAAGAACTTGGACAGAATAAATACTCGCTTCAGCAATTACAGGAACACCACGAATTTACCAGGGAACAAATATTGCAAACGCAAAGCATACTCGAAGGCCTGCGTAACGAACTGGCAGAAGAAAACAGGAAACTGGATAGTAAAAAAAATGAGCACAACCTGCTGAAAAGCCTGATCGATTCAATGGAAGGTTATCCCGAGAGTGTAAAATTCTTACATAATAACCCGCAATGGAATCACCAGGCACCATTGTTATCGGATATCATTTATGTAAAAGAAGAATACAGGGCAGCGGTTGAGAATGTATTGGAGCCTTACTTAAATTATTATGTTGTTAATAACCTTCAAGAGGGTTTACAAGCTATTCATTTATTGGATGAAAATAAAAAGGGGAGGGCTAATTTCTTTTTGCAGGATAAATTCACCGGGTTTGAAGCTACTCATCAGCCGGAAAACACAATACCTGCCCTGCGTGTTGTAGAGATTGACAGTAAATATGCTAACCTGGCCAAACACTTACTGGGTAATGTTTTCATTGCAGAGAATGAAGAAGCTCTTAATAACAGTAACGGGGCAGTTGTTTTGGAAAAAAACGGAAAGTACGTTAAAGGGAAATATTCATTAACAGGCGGCAGTGTGGGATTATTTGAAGGGAAAAAGATCGGTCGTGCAAAAAATCTTGAAAAATTAATTGAAGAAATTGGTGAGCAGGAAATAATTGTTAATGGTTTAAAATTAACCATACAGGGCCGGCACAACGAAGTGATCAGTTTCAATGAGCAACTGAAAGAAAATACAATTAAACAGGCACAGCAGGATATTAATGAACTGAGTAATCTTGTTTTTTCTCTTCAAAATAAAATTGAGAACCTGAACCATTTAGAAGAGACCAGCACTTTAAGGGTTGAAGAATTTAACGGACAACTACAAAGCAATCATACCGAAATTGCCAGCACCAGGGAAGCGCTGGAGCAATTTAATTTACAGTTAAAGGAACTTACTGAAAAAGTTCTTATAGCAGAGCAGGACTATGCTTTGGCCGAAGAAGGATATACTACGGCAACGTCTACCTTTAATGAAAGTAACCTGCAATTTACCAAGCAACAAAGTAAAGTGGTTGGATTAAAACAGGAGTTTGAGTTTAAGAGTAACCAATTGAGCGAATTGAAAGTGCAGATATCAAGTAGTAATGTACAGTTGAACGAAGCCGCAGACAATATCACTTCAACTGCAGAAGAATTGAATTTGCTGGAAACCCTGGTGGTTACAATGCTTCAAAATAAAGAGGCAGAAGAAAAGAAATTAAATGAATTTGATCAGGCCTATTATAATCTTCGTAATGAACTGGCAGAAAAAGAAAGTGAACTAAAACTTAAACACAGATCAAAGGAAGGTATTGATACCATTCTGAATGAAATAAAAGATAAACTAACCGACCTTAAACTTCAACTGGCAGGTATGAAAGAAAGGTTGAATGTTGAGTTCAGGGTTGACCTGGATGTGATCATTGATGAGCCACGTACATCCGATACGCCACTGGAAGAACTGAAAGAAAAGAATGAAAGGATGCGCAAGCGGCTTGAAAATATCGGAGAGATCAATCCCACTGCAATTGAGGCTTATACTGAGATGAAAAAGCGGTACGAGTTTATCATGGAACAAAAGAACGACCTGGTAACGGCAAAGGATAGCCTCATGCAAACCATACAGGAAGTGGAAGTTACTGCCAACCAGCTGTTTCTTGATACCTTCAATAAGGTTAGAGAGAATTTTCAAAAAGTTTTCCAGGCACTGTTTACTGATGATGACACTGCAGATATGGTTATGGTTGACCCTGAGAACCTGGCTGATACCGGGATAGATATCATTGCCAAGCCAAAAGGGAAAAGGCCATCATCGATCGGGCAGTTGAGCGGAGGTGAAAAAACTTTAACCGCAACAGCTTTGTTATTTGCCATCTACCTGATAAAACCGGCACCCTTTTGTATACTTGATGAAGTGGATGCCCCACTTGATGATGCAAACATTGGTAAGTTTACGCAGATGATAAAAAAATTCAGTGAAAACAGCCAGTTTATCATTGTTACCCATAATAAAATGACCATGAGTGCGGTTGATGTTATTTATGGTGTTACTATGCAGGAGCCGGGGGTGAGTAAATTGGTGCCGGTTGATTTCAGAAGCCTGAATTAACAATTAATAAATAATAATTAAAAATTATTAATTCATTGATTGTTGATCTCTAAGATCTACCTGATACGAATCAGAATGAAACGACTTAATAAAATCATTAATTATTAATTTTTAATTCTCAATTAAACACATCATCATGGAAACACAATCTCTTATCATCGTTTTGGTATTGGGTGCAATAGCCGGCTGGCTTGGCGGACAGGTATTCAAAGGCAGTGGCCTTGGACTTATCGGGAATATTATTGCAGGTATTGCAGGTGGTTTTATAGGTTATTGGCTATTGCCAAAGCTCGGTCTGCATATAAATACAGGTACAGCCTGGATCAATTATGTTTTAACTGCTGGTATCGGTGCAGTGATATTATTGGCAGCATTGAATATTATTTTTCGGAAAAATAATTAAACTAACAGGGATTACTGGTTGCTGGATCCTGGATGCACTTTAAATAATTGAAAAGTCCTTCATTAACTGAACTCTATCCCCGCCCGACTGGCGTCAGCCGGGAGGGCAGTATCTAGTATCAAGTATCTCCTCCTGACAAATGTTCTCCAACGATCAAATAGCACGGTATTATGATGTTAGCAGATCACAGTATGAATGGGCCTGGCAATTGAAGAAAAGCCGTTCACTTCATTATGGTTACTGGGACGCCTCCACGAAAAACCTGCGCGAGGCCTTAATGAATATCAATGCAAAACTTGCCGGCCTTTCTGTTATAAAAGCAACTGATAAAGTATTGGATGCCGGTTGTGGTATCGGTGGTTCTTCTCTCTGGATGGGTAAACAAATTGGTTGTACAGTTATGGGTATCAGCCTCAATGCCAACCAGGTGGCAACTGCCAATGGATTGGCACAAAAAGAGGGACTGGCCGGTCATGTACATTTTGAAAAAAGAGATTTTACTTCCACCGGTTTTCCTGATGCCTGTTTTGATGTGGTATGGGCCATTGAAAGCGTTTGCCACGCAGCGGATAAAAATGATTTCGTTAAAGAAGCCTGGCGTGTGTTAAAACCGGGGGGCCGCCTTATCATGGCAGATTTTTTTCAGCAGCCAGGGTTAACAGGAACGGATGAACGCATGATGCGTGATTGGGCACATGGCTGGGCCTGTGATCATTTTATAGGGATCGGTAAATTTGAGTCGTTGCTTAAGGCAACGGGTTTTAAAGATCTTCAGCTACATGATAGTACAGACGCTATACGGCCTTCTGCAAGACGTATTTACCTGGCCTATTTTCCAGGGGTGGTGACAGGATTTCTGTATAATCTTTTTTATCCCAAAGTCACTGAATTCGGGATGAAGAATATTGTTACTGCAAAATTGCAATACAAAACATTGCAAAAAAAATTGTGGCAATACTATATTGTGCTGGCTTATAAACCATAAGATAACAGAACCTGTATGCTGCCAGCCCGGCTGATGCAATTAGGAAGGGAATACTTGATCCTGGATACTGGTCACTAGATGTGAAGAGTTAAATAATTTGGAGTACTTATCCGGTATCCGGCATCAAGTTTTGCGGGCCAGATTATAATAAGTCACAAAATTTGTTTATTTTGTAATCCAGACTATATTTAATAAAACTAACTGACATGAGACTTAGATTAAAACGCATTGTGATCATTGCGATAGTAATAATTATTTCAGCTGAAATTTATCAACCCGTATTTGCACAATGCACTGAAACCAATGCTGCAGGCTGTTCATGCCCAACACCCGGATCTACCAATTGTTTATTGTTACCGGATATCCTTGCAGGAAAAAAATCGCTGAATAGTACAACAGGTTGGACTGAATATAATCAATTGATCAGCGGTGCTAATAAAGGGCTTATCCGCCTTGATGTTTCCACACCCAATGTTGGTTGGGGCCCACTTGAAGTTTCCCCTACTGATGATTATGTTTGCGGATCTGATACACTGCGAAATTTTTTTCCACCTGCAGGCTTTTTATGTCCGGATGGCTCTTATCCAAAGCGCCTGATCAAACAAAAATTATATCAAAAGAACGGAAATACTTTTCAGTTTATTTACAGGGATGCCGGTTGGATGGTTTATCACCCTTCTCATGGTCATATTCATATTGAAGGCTGGGGTTTATATACTTTAAGACTTAAGGATGGATCTGTTACGGATACCTTGCAATGGCCCGTAGTTAGCAATGGAATTAAAGTAAGTTTTTGTTTAATTGACCTCACCACCTGCAGCGGAAGTTTAGGCGATTGTCGTGATGCAAATGGAAATATTCTTAACAACGCCAGTTTTCCCAATTTTGGATTGGCTGGCGGATATGGTTGTGGAGCAGCAAGGCAGGGTATAAGTGTAGGAAAAGTAGATATCTACGGACAATACCTGGATGAAAGTTTTATTAAGATACCTTATGAAGCCTGTAATGGCAATTATTATGTAACGATCCAGGTAGATCCTGATAATCATTTTCTGGAAATAAATGAAAATAATAATTGGTTGGCAGCGGGTGTTCCATTTACAAAGCAACGTGCAGCTAACACCGGCGCCTATGCGTATATTTTTAGCAAAAAGGGAAATATTATGTGCCAGGGCCAGACACTTGAACTGGAAGCCAGTGGCGCCAGTAATTATGTCTGGAATAATGGTGCTACCACACAAAAAATAACTATTTCACAGGCAGGGAAATACTGGGTTAGGGCAACAACACCCTGTGGGATAACAACCAGCGACACGCTTAATATTATTGCTGCTCCTGCCAGTTCTTTACCTGTTGTTACCAGGGAAGACACCGTCTGTATTGGTGATTACGCTAATTTGTATGCCAGTGGCAATGCACATTGGTTTGACGCACCTGTTAACGGAAACCTTGTTTTTATCGGTAATGATTTTCAAACAGGTTCATTGGCTGTTAATACAACTTTTTATGTGGCCGATCAGCCTTCTGTTTTAAGTGGTGCATTAGGACCAGCAACTACTAATTTTAGTACAACCGGAAACTACACGACACCTAAAACTGAGTATATTATTTTTAATGCATTTTTGCCTTTTAAATTAAAGAAGATAACAGTTGATGCTTCCACAGCTGGTGTACGTATCATAGAACTGCGTGATATTTACGGAAGACTAATAACTCAAAAACAGGTAAACCTTACCGTTGGTATACAGGATATATCGCTGGATTTCTTTATTCCGGCAGGGATGAATATGCAATTAGGCCTCAGCAGCAGTAGTCCGGTTACTGCTTTATATAGTAGTTCAACTACTGCAACAAATATTGGATATCCTTTCAACCTGAAAACTGTAGGAAGGATCGTGGGGTCATCTTTAGGGGATCAGACTTTTCCGTTTTGTTATAACTGGCAGGTAGAGGGTACGCCTGCAGTTTGTAATTCAGGCGCACGTAAGGCAGTAACGGCAAAGGTTGTTTCGAAAGCCCTGGTTTCAATTAACGGGCTACAACCTGTTTACCTGCATACACAAAACGGTGTACCCGTTACCGTTTCTCCTACAGGAGGTGTACTTACTACTCCTGCCGGAATGATCGGTAATATTTTTTATCCTAAGCTGGCTGGTATCGGTACTCACCAGTTCAAATACACTTATAAAAACGGAAACTGTATCAGCGAAATAACAAAATTTGTGACTGTAGATTTTGATAATGCGGTAATGAAAGACGGGTATTCTATACAGTTATTCAATAACCCCGGTAAACAACAAAAACTTTACCTCGTCACCAATCAAAATTCAGTAGTAGATGTAAGATTATTGAGTAATACAGGGCAACTGGTTCAACTGATGAAATTCAATGCCAATAACGGCAGCAACCTGTTCGATCTTGATTTCAGTAACCTGGCACGAGGTTTATATTTTATTGAAGTGCGGTTAGCCGTTAACGGGGCAAGGAAGGTGATAAGATTACTGAATTGATAATTAATAATTTTTTTAAGGCAGTTATACTCTTCTGAAAAGCAAACAGCATTGAACTGAATGAATTATTAATTAAAATTCCAGCTTCCCGATTCTGCCATCACCACCGGCAAAATAAACGGCTGTGCCAATTTTTGCTTTTCGGCAAACATGAAAACCTTGTTTCCCTATCCAGCTCCAGTTTTTACCGTTATCTGTAGAATAGTCAACCCCATTTATTCCGCAACTGATCCAATTCTTTTTATCTAAATATTCAACACAACTTCGGTAGCCATGCGGAGGAGTAACCGGTGCTGTAAAAGTTTTGCCACCATCTGTAGTAATAAAACAATTTTTTGTGGTAGAGTCTTTGGTATTAAAATCTCCACCAACAACAATCATCGTTTTTGAATCTTTTACTGCAACTGAATTAGCACCTGTAGTTTCTTTACCCTGTAAGATCGGTAGTTCAATTTTTTTATCACGGATAAACATACGGCTGCGAAGACCGCCGGTAATAAATACAGCTTCTGCTTTATTTAGTTTCCTGATATTGGTACCACTTGATGCAAAACAGGCTTCACCACTATCAACAACAGGTTTATTTTTTTCAGGGATATTTATCCAGGTATCACCGCCATCAAAAGTACGGGCAATAAACATTTTATTATCTATAGGATCGCCGATGACAATACCGCTGAACTCATTCCAAAATTCCATAGCATCGAGGAACATTCCGTTGGCATTGTTTACAAAAACAGGTTTCCAGTTATCACCACCGTCAACCGTTTTCAATATGTATGCAGGTTCAGCAATGCCCATGATCACTGCTGTATTGCTGCCAAATGCTTCAATATCCCTAAAATCTGTTTTTTCAAAACCTTTTACGGTCATCCATTTCCAGGATTCACCACCGTCTAAAGACCTTCCTACTGTACCAGAACTGCCACTAACCCATACCGTTTTGTCGTTAACCACACATAACCCACGAAGAGATATTTTTGTTCCCAGGTGCAATAACTTTACCATCTGTGCCGGTAAAGTACAGGAGAGGAGAAGCAAGCAAGGGATCAATAATTTTTTAAGACTGATTTGCATAATTTATTTTTTTGTTAAGTTGGTTCACCATCTTTTAAAATGTTATTTTTTTCTTCATGATACAACCTGGATATTTTCTGTTTTTTGCTGATCGCTTTAAAAGATAATACCAGGGACAGTATAAATGAAACAATTGCGCCCAATGCCAATAAACTTTCTGATCCTATAAAAATAAAAAAGTCGAAAGTACCGTGAAAAAGTACAGGTAGCAACAGGGCCAGGAAAAAATAATACAACTTTCCGTTCTTACTGAATTTGGCAAATCCTGTAAAATATCCCATCAGTACTGCAAAAGTACCATGTGCCGGAACTGATAAAAACATGCGCAGAATCGCTGTGCCAAGCCCATGCTGGTAAACATAACCAATGTTTTCAATAGTAGCAAAGCCCATGCCTACCATCACAGCATAAACGATACCATCGAAAGGATCATCAAAATGTTTGCGGGGATAAATAAATAAACGCAGCATCAAAAATTTACTGCCTTCTTCACTCATTGCAACAACACAATAGGCAAAAAAAGCTACGGATAATGCACCCTTATTTTGGATCTGCTCTATGTCAATACCCGAAGACAGTTGTATGATAACAGCTGGTAAAATACTTAATACCCCTAAAACAAATGCAAAAAGCAACATCCAGACTGGCTCTTTGTTGTATTTGTCTTTATAATAAATAAACAAACAAATGGCCAGACCCGGGGCAATGGCAAGTGCTAATAATCCCATATCAAAAGGCGTTTTTGTATTACTTTTGAACCAAGTTAATTTTTTTTTGCGATTAGCCAAATTAATTACCGCATATATGAGTAATAAAAATCTGTCATTGTGTAAAGATCATACTGATTTTCTACAACTAAAAGATCTGATTAATAATAGTCAGGCAGTTTCAATAACAGCCGAAGCAGTGGAACAAATTAAAAAATGCAGAGAATACCTGGATAAAAAAATAAATGGAACTGATGAATTATTTTATGGTATCAATACAGGGTTCGGTTTTTTGCAAAATGTAAAGATCGGCAGATCACAATTGCAGCAGTTACAAATTAACCTGATACAGTCGCATGCCTGCGGATTAGGCGAAGAAGTACAATCCGAAATAGTAAAACTGATGCTGATACTAAAGGTAAAATCACTCAGCTATGGTTTTTCAGGTGTACAGGTACAAACAGTAAAACGCCTGGTTGATATGTACAATAGCAATGTGCTGCCAGTGATATACACACAAGGTTCACTGGGTGCATCAGGTGACCTGGCTCCATTAAGTCATTTAAGTTTGCCATTGATAGGAATGGGGGAGGTGAATTATAATGGCAAAAAAATGGCTGCGGCAGATGCCCTTACAATATTGAAATGGGAACCTGTTGAGCTACAGAGCAAAGAAGGATTAGCATTGATCAATGGTACCCAGTTTATGAGCGCCTATGGCATTCATAATCTGATGCAGGCTGAGCGTTTATTGAACTGGGCAAATATAATTGCGGCTATTAGTTGCGATGCTTTTGATTGCCTGATCACACCCTTTAATGAAAAGATACATGCTATCCGCAGCCATCAGGGGCAAGTGGATACGGCATCGGCTATACGAAAATTACTGGATGGAAGTTCAATTTCAACTCAAATAAAACCACAGGTACAGGATCCTTATTCTTTTCGTTGTATACCACAGGTACATGGCGCCACCAAAGATACTTTTGATCATGTACTAAGCGTTTTCATTAAAGAAATAAATTCTGTTACCGATAATCCAAATATATTCCCTGATGATGACCTTATTATAAGTGGCGGTAATTTTCATGGCCAGCCTTTGGCGCTGTGCCTTGATTTTTTAGCTATTGCCATGGCAGAGATCGGCAGTATTTCTGAAAGAAGGACTTTTCAATTATTAAGTGGACAACGTAACCTACCGCCATTTCTTGTAAAAGATCCGGGATTACATTCGGGCCTCATGATACCTCAATACACCGCAGCAGGTATTGTAAGCGAAAACAAACAACTGTGTACACCAGCCTCCGTTGATTCTATTCCATCCTCAAATAACCAGGAAGATCATGTAAGTATGGGTGCCAATGCTGCAACCAAATGTAAAAGGGTAATTGATAATGTTGAAAAAGTATTGGCGATAGAATTACTTACCGCAGTACAGGCGCTTGAATTCAGAAGGCCATTGAAAAGTTCTGCGGCCATAGAAGAAATAGTAAGTGCTTTTCGAAAAGAGGTTTTGTTCAATGATGCGGATAGAATTTTACACGAGGATATGTTGAAAGCGATAGCGTTTATACGGAAATGGATATAACCGCAGAGAACAAGAGAGGCAGAGTTTTCGCGGAGTATCTCTGCGAAAACTCTTTAACTCCTTTCTCTGCGGTAAAAAAAGATCAACGCTTGTTTTCCAAAAACACATTAATAGCGACCGATGATTCCAATGCCAGGCGCATCATGGGTTGCAACGCATTTTCACGTTCATCAGCAGAAATAAACTGGTGGGTAGGAATAATATCTGATATGGTAAGAATACAGGCTGCCATTTTATTCAACAGTTTAGCATTGGAAAATAAAGCAAAAGATTCCATCTCCACGGCCATACAATTATTTTCAACAGCAATTTTTGGTAAATCCTTATCCACACGATAAAAAACATCACTGGAATGTATATTGCAACATTTTACTTTTTTATTAAGTTCAGCAGCTGTTTTATTGATCAGTTCATAAGCTTTGCCCTGGTGTGTAAAATGATCTTCATTAAAATTATGGGCAAATTTTGCATATGTGGATTCGCTGTATGCGTTATCAACATTTACCAGGTCATACAATTCCAGGTCAGTTGTATAAGCGCCTGCAGTACCGATGCGAATGATACAATCCACTTTGTAAAAATCAAATAATTCGTGGCTGTAAATGCCTATGGAAGGACACCCCATACCGCTACCTCCAATAGTTAACTGAATGCCTTTATACGTGCCGGTATAAAAAAACATATTTCTTGTCTGGCTCACCTGTACAGTGTTATCCAGCATTTTTTCTGCAATATGTTTGGCCCGTAGTGGGTCTCCTGGCATTAAAACTATTTTTGCAATTTCTCCTTCTTTTGCGTTGATATGTAAACTCATGGATTCAATTGATCAATTTGATAATCTGTAGATTTGGTGATGATGTTCGAATTTAATTAATTTTACTGTACAAATAACAAGTAGTGTTGACAAATTATTAAATTACTAAATCACCAAATCTTCAAATCAGAGCCATATGAATATAAAGACCTTACAATACGACGCCATTAAATACAAAACCCCCACAGGTACGCAACTTTCCTGCAAGGGTTGGATACAGGAAGCAGCTTTAAGAATGTTATTGAATAATGTTGATCCTGAAGTAGCAGAACGCCCTGATGATCTTATTGTTTATGGCGGGCGTGGAAAAGCTGCCAGAAATTTTGAAGCTCTTGACAATATTATCGCCGCATTAAAAATTTTAGAAAATGATGAATCATTACTCATCCAATCGGGCAAACCCGTTGGAATTTTAAAAACACATAAAGATGCCCCACGGGTTTTGATCAGCAATTCACAACTTGTTCCTAAATGGGCTACCTGGGAACATTTTGATGAGCTGGAAAAAAAAGGATTGATGATGTACGGACAAATGACTGCAGGGTCATGGATCTATATCGGCTCGCAGGGTATTGTACAGGGAACTTATGAAACTTATGCTGCTATCGCTAACGCACACTTCTGTCATGCTCACGAAGGAAGCATCTCAACTGGAACATTAAAAGGTACCCTCAACGTAACCGCCGGTCTTGGCGGCATGGGAGGAGCACAACCATTGGCCATTACTATGAATGAAGGCGTGGCATTGATTGCAGAAGTAGAAGAGTGGCGTATTGATAAACGTATTGAAACAAGGTACCTCGATGAAAAATATACCAATATTGACGAGGCCATTGTCGCCGCAGTAAAATATAAAGCAGAAGGGAAGGGCATCAGCATCGGGGTTTTGTGCAATGCAATTACTTTACTACAACGCTTACTCGAAAGGAATATCATTCCAGATACACTAACCGACCAGACCAGCGCTCATGATCCGCTCATTGGTTATGTGCCACATACACTAACCAATGAACAGGCCAATGTATTGCGTGAACAAAACCCCGATCAATACATTGAACGCAGTTACGAAAGCATGTACCTGCATGTTCAACTCATGCTGCAACTCATGGATAAAGGCGCCATTACTTTCGACTACGGAAATAATATCCGAGCAAGGGCAAAAGAGTACGAGGACCGAAACCCCAATTCCCAATTCCCAATTCCCAATTTTAAAGCCGGAAGATGTTTCGATTTTTTGGGCTTCGTTCCAGCTTATATTCGTCCCCTCTTCTGCCAAGGCAAGGGCCCTTTTCGTTGGGCGGCATTAAGTGGCGATGCTGAAGATATTGCGGTTACAGATAAAGTAATGATGGAATTATTTCCGGAAAACGAGGGCATGATCAGGTGGATTAAAATGGCGCAGGAAAAAATTGCTTTTCAGGGATTACCTGCACGCATTTGTTGGATAGGGCAGGGCGATAGAGAAAAAGCCGGGCTGGCTTTTAATGAATTGGTGCGCACAGGAAAAGTAAAAGCGCCCATTGTTATTGGCCGAGATCATTTGGATACTGGAAGTGTTGCCAGCCCCAATAGAGAAACTGAATCGATGTTGGATGGCAGCGATGCGGTGGCAGATTGGCCGGTGTTGAATGCCTTGGTAAATACTGCCGGAGGTGCAAGTTGGGTGAGCCTGCACCACGGAGGAGGCGTGGGCATGGGTTACAGCATACATGCGGGTATG
>JAYVUE010000040.1:0-2650 GCA_043788195.1 Chitinophagaceae bacterium | reverse complement strand
TCCATTGAATAATGTTGGAAAGGAAATCCAATAGCTTTTTCTAAATTCAGTGCGTCTAAAAAACTCTGTTTTGAGTCCTCTATTTTGCCGGCAGCAAAGTTCAAATAACCTAAATTGCTAAGTGTGTTAATCTGGTTTTCCTTTTCATTGAGTTGCCCGTATAGTTTATTTGCCTTCCCAAGTTGAGTGATCCTGTTTAAAATTGTATTTGGTTCAAACGGGCTGTATGTTCCCCAGTAAGTCCACGCCATTGCTTCTTCTTTTTTTAAGCCCGCTTTTGCAGACAGGCTTATTGCCTGGCTAAAAGATGCAGTGGCTAATGCCAGATCGTTCCGCTCAAGATAGCATTTTCCCAAGCCACATAAACTTACGCAAAGTGATTTGCCATCGCTGCTTCTTTCAGCTTCTTCCTTTGCCTTTGTAGGTACAAGATTGCACTATCGAGGTCAAATTTTCTTGCAGCAGGTTGAAAAGCATAATAGAAACCAATGAAATTTAGTAAGCTACTGCGGTTTGGCTCCGTGCTAAGCAAACAAAGCCTTTTGGCCGATTTAATATCCTCAGTAGCAGACCATTTATTCGTCTGGTAAAAGGTGATATCTGTAAAACTTTCTCCTATAACAATCATCGGGTTAAGGTGTGTTCTTTTAGCGGCCAACACCAACCCGCTATCAATGTCAATCACGTTAAGTTTGGCAACATTTAAATAACAAGATCCAAGTTTTAGTAATAGCCGCTGTGTTGAAATATCCTGTGCAGCGGGTTGCGAAAAGGAAAGTTGAGGTGTAATAAAAACAAGTATCAGTGCTTTGCACAAAATAGTTGCAGTAAATGTGGAAATTTTTTTCTTCTTCATTACGACATAAATAAATGTTATCAAATGAAATACCTTTTATCCAATTCTGAAAAATGGCTCATTTGCCTTATCCATATTACTTACAGTCTTTAGGCCAGTGCCTGATCTTTTAATAAATTTCTGCATTAAACCGTGTTAAGATAATATTTTTTCGACATCTTTAATTATGGTTTCTCTCATTCTGTTATTTCCAAAGAGCTTTTTTACTTGGGAATCTTTAAAGATAACTTCTATTTGTACTCCGTTATTACTTTCAATATGAAAAGTACCACCTAACTGTTTACTCAACCCCTGTATCAGCCGTATCCCGAACGATGCTTTTTTTGAAATGTCATAGTCGGTTGGAAGGCCAATGCCATTGTCTTTAATAGTTAAGAGGTAAGAATCTCCGCTGGTTGAATGTGTAATGGAAATACTTACCATACCGGATGATTTACCCGGAAAAGCATATTTAAAGGTGTTGGAAATTGCTTCATTTAAAATCAACCCTACTGGTACGGCCTGGGCTACATCTAATTGCAAATCAATAATGTTTAAGTCAAACACAATTCCTGTCGATCCGCTAAAGCCACGCCTGATATGCTCTACCAGTTCATGTATATATTCTTTGATGTTGATGAAGGCAGTATCGTCTGATTGATAAAGTTTTTGATGAATCAGTGAAATGGCATTCATACGTTCCTGACTTTCCCGTATTGCCTTAACAGCGTCGTCATTTTCCAGGTATTTAGATTGTGTATTAAGCAGGCTTATCATAATCTGTAGATTATTCTTTACACGGTGATGTACTTCTTTAAGTAACCATTCTTTTTCAATAAGCAAACTACTCAATATTTCATTTTTGTAAGAAATCGTCCGGCTATTTAATTGCTTTAACCTGTATTGCCGATACAGTAGTATGATAATTATCAAGAGTAATAAAATTCCTCCGATGGTTACATTTTTTAAGAGGTTAACTTTTTGAAGATTTGTTCGCTGCAACTGGTTTTGTTGATTTAAAACCAGTATGTCTTTGTTTTTTAATTTAATTGAATCTTCTTTTTTCTCAGTTTCATATTCTACCTCCAGTTGCTTAATCTGTTTGCTTTTCGTTTCATTGAACAAGGAATCCTCAATTTTATTGTAAGTTAAAATATGATAGACAGCTGATCTAAAATTGCCTACGGCAGTATCTAATCGGAATTTCAAATAATTATTTTGGTTGATTCTGTTGGGGTCACCAATCGCCTTACTTATCAATTCAATTTTTTTTAAATAAAGCCTTGCTACTTTAAACTGTTCAGTACGAAGGTAATAGCTTATAAGGAGATGGTACGCATTGTTAAGACTTCCTTCTTCAAGCTTATGCGTTTTTATAGCGCTGAGAAGCCGGGCTGAATAGATCTGGCAATTTTTATCATCTTTCAGATTGTTATAGATATTTAAGTATATCAGCGGAAACATAGCATGATTTACACTATTTCGGGCTGTCAGAAACCTCGGTGGGGTATTGTTCATTACCTATAAGCCTTCTTCAGGTTTGCCCATCTTATTATAAGTGTCGGTTATGTTTGACAGGAGCAGCAACACATTATCGTTATCATTGTATTTTTCCGCTACTTGCAATGAAGTTTTAAAATAATTTATTGCCCTTTCTTTTTCACCTAACCGGATTAAAATAATTCCGGCTACGTTATTAATTTGGCACAGGTTCATGGTGGTGTCGTTACTGTTTTGAGCGCTTTGCAATGCCTGCAGCTCGTAATAAAGCGCCTTATCGTAATTGCCTCTTTCGTAATGAAAGCCTCCATATAA
>JAYVUE010000039.1:0-9435 GCA_043788195.1 Chitinophagaceae bacterium | reverse complement strand
GTTGCTTGGAATTAAACCGTCAATCGGTCTATATTTTCCTAAAACTAAAAGATGGACGGGAAAAGTTTCCTACACTAATATTTTTAATAGAGATTCAGGAGAAAAAGGAAATTATAGTTCACTAATTTTTTCACTTGGAGTTAGATTATTCTAAAAATGTACAGCAGCCAACATCGGTTCCTATGTACACTATTCAGGAAATTAACAGTGGTTATAACCCCGTTGGTTGAAAACCGGACGGGGGCGTTTGGAATAGGAAAATGGTTTAAATTTGAAACAGATCAACGGGGTACCTACGGCGGCTAAGAGTTTATCCCGATGAATATCGGGGCAAATGCACGCAAGTTGGCAGAAATGCTTGACCCATAATCACTAAAACTATTTTTATGACGAAGTCTGCAAAATCACTATTTTATTTCGGGATATATGTTCTTGTGACAGGAGTAACACTTTGCTTTATTCCGGATAAATTTATCTCTATTCTTAAGTTACCTGAAATACCAATATCTTGGGCTAGATTTATTGGTTTTCTTACAATTATTATTGGAAGCTATGACATATTAAGTGGCCGAAACAATGTAAAACCTCTAATCAAAGCATCAATATATTTACGTTTGTTTTTCTTCTTGGGTGTATTGTTCCTGTTCTTTTCTGGACAAATGACAAAGGAAATCCTACCAATAGGAGTGATTGACCTAATTGGTGCAATTTGGACGGCTCTTGCAATTAATACTGAATTAAAAAATAAGAATCCTAAATAACACTTCTGCCAAGATGGATATTGCTGCAATTTTATCCAACAGCTCAATAATTGAATTTCAAAATGAAGTGTATAATATTGTGAGTAATATTAAAATATATTCAGAAATGCTATAAGTAAATGGAAAGATCTCACTGCTTGAATTGTGACACTGCTTTATATCCAAAGCAAAACTTTTGCCCGCGTTGCGGGCAAAGGGTGCATACGAAACGGTATACGTTTAGAGAGCTGATCAACCAGTTCCTGGTTACGTTCACAAGTGCGGAAAGAGGTATATGGTTGTTGTTAAAAGGAACTACGATCCGACCTGGTCAAACAGCTATTGAATTTGTTGAGGGCAAGCGGAAGCGGTATTATAATCCTTTTACTTTCCTGGCCCTGATCATTTCCCTGACGTTGTTGACAAATAGTTGGTTCAAATATTATGATGAGGTGAAGATCGATCAGCAGGCATTAAGCCGGATAACTGACCAGAGTTATAGAGAGCAGTATATCGAAAGCAATAAACGTTGGAACGAGGTTATATCGTGGGAGTATAAGTATCAAAATACATTTAATTTACTCTGCTGTCCTTATTTCAGTTTTTTTCTTTTCCATTTTTTTAAAAAGCGGAGAAGAAATATGGCAGAGATCAATGTTGCTTATTTATTGTTTTGTCCTGTAGCGCTTTTGCTCTCTGCATTTCTTTTCACGCCGCTAATATCTGGTTTCAGAAATTCGGCTGCTGCTTCTTTTCTGCAGTTCGGCGACTTGTTCGTGCAGAATTTGTATGTGGCCTGGGGTATGACTGTATTTCTTGGTTTTAAGTCATTCGGCGGATTCTTAAAAGTTTTAGGCGTGATCAGTTTGTCGGGAATTATCGGATTCATTTTATTGATGATAGGGGTATGCTTATACGTATACCATGGAGACCTGGAAAATCTTAAATATTTTTTTGGTATCAAATAGTAATCGCTAAAGACGGAAATAAACTATGCAACTGCTGCTAACTTAGGATAACCTGTAAGTTGGGCTTTATTTATATTATCTAAAAAATAGTATATTAATTAATAAGTAGTATATTAACTAAATATTTGATCGACCTAAAAATAACAACATGAAAACCTCTTACTATCTTATCTTGTTTTCTGTTTTCTTTTTAAATTGTAATAAAGACAACAATTCAACAAATAACCCGGTATCAGATTACCCGACAGTTATTACTTCAGCCGTAACTTTAATAACTCCCACAACTGCTTCGGGTGGAGGCAATGTAACGACAGAGGGAATTACACGTATAACAGCCCGTGGAGTATGTTGGAGTACTTCTCCAAATCCTGTTATTACCGGCAATCACACTGTTAATGGAAGTGGAGCCGGTTTATTTATCAGTAGCTTAACTGGGCTTACACCTGCTACAATTTATTATGTAAGGGCATACGCAACAAATAGTGCTGGAACAGCTTATGGTAACCAGGAAATTTTTACTTCAGCAGGTGGAACAGCTAAGGATATTTACATTGCAGGTTGGGAAGATAACAGCTCTACTCCTCGAATTGTTTTAGCAAATATCTGGAAGAACGGGGTTCTGACTAATTTAAATAACGGCTCTCTTTTTAAAACATCCAATTCGGTTTTTGTATCCGGTACCGATGTTTTTGTAGCCGGTATAGAAAGAACCAGTGATCCAAAAGATATTGCAATTGTGTGGAAAAACGGAGTGGCTTCTCCATTAACAATTGGATCTGATGTTGCTGAGGCTAATTCAGTTTTTGTTGCTGGTACGGATGTATATGTTGCAGGTATGGAGCGAAACAGCTTGTCAAAAGATATTGCAAAAGTCTGGAAAAATGGAGTGGGTGCTGCTTTATCAAACGGCATTATTAATACTTATGCTAATTCGGTTTGTGTTTCCGGAAAAGATGTTTATGTTGCCGGTTATGAAAATAATGCAATAAGTGTTGCAAAGATCTGGAAAAATGGTGTGGCTACTTCTTTAACAAATGGATCGCTTAGTGGCCAGGCTAATTCGGTTTTTGTTTCAGGTACTGATGTTTATGTAGCAGGCAATTTTAATAATTTTGCGACAGTATGGAAAAACGGAATTCCAACTACATTAATAAATGGTACCAGGGCTTCTGATGCTTACTCCGTGTATGTTTCAGGTACCGATGTTTATGTTGCTGGCTGGGGTCTTAATTTCAATAACGGACCTACTGTTGCACCATTTATTGCAACAGTTTGGAAAAACGGTGTGCCAACATCTTTGACCAATGATCCTTATCCTTTAGCTTCTGAAGCGTATAGTGTTTTTGTTTCGGGAGCCGATGTTTATATTACAGGCGATCAGATGAATAGTAATTTAAGGCATGTGGCAAAACTCTGGAAAAACGGTGTGGCTACATCATTAACAAACGGTATTACCAGTGGTTCTGCAAGGAGTATATTCATAAAATAAATAATTGGCCTGTGCAGCGTTTGAAAAATACCTTTTACGCATTTATTATGTTACTCGTTGGCATAGGTTTCAGTGGCCTTATTTATTGGGAAATAAAATTCGGAACTGCTGCCGGTTCTTATGGATCAATTGAAAAAAAATCAGCTGTTGGAGGATTTTTATGGATTATTTTATTTCAGTTGCGATATGTATTTTTAATATTTTACCATGTGTTTATTGCAATTCGTAATGCTTTTGCCGAAAAAAAAGAAAAAATAATAAATGCAACTTCAACGTTGAACTCATTAAAATTTAATGCAGCCACCATCATCATCAAAGCAACTTATGGAATTATATGGGGTATCCTTTTTATCTGGTTCCTATTGGAAATATTTCAACAGGCTTATTTAATTATTCGCCCAATAATGCTGGATACAAGTAGGAATTTATTTGATCGGTTATTTTTACCCGCAATGATGACCATGTGTATTAGTGTAATTATTTACCTAATGGTTACCTTATATTTTTCAGATCTGTTTAAAAATATATTTCCAAAACTGTCTGCATCCTATCGGTTGTTGATTGGGAAACCTGGCTTACAATAAGTTGTATGTTGTCCAAAAAAATATAAGGTCCTGCATAAAACAATACATAGCAATACACTTGCGCAAGAAATAAAAAAATAAGAATTTTAAATCGCCAGCTTGTCATAAAACCCCATCATCATAAGCTTTTTCACCATGCAGCGATTCGTCCAGGCCCATATCTTCTTCAGACTGTGTTACCTTTACAGGAGTTATTTTATTGATCACAGCAAGCATCAAATACGTGAATATAAAAGCATAAATGGAAGCGCCAATTACTGCAACACATTGTTTAATAAAAAACCCTGAGCCGCCTGATAAAAGACCATCAGCACCGGCACTGTTCATGGCTTTAGAAGCAAAAACTCCCAACAGGATAGTACCAAGGCAACCACCAACACCATGAACTCCCCAAACATCCAATGCATCATCCCAACCCATTTTATTTTTTAAGTTAACTGCCAGGTAACAAACAATCCCGGATGTAATTCCGATGGCTACAGCCGCAGGCAATGAAACATATCCTGCAGCCGGCGTGATAGTTGCAAGGCCTGCAACTGCACCTGTAAGCAATCCTACAAACTTTGGTTTTTTATGCATAGTCCATTCAATTATCAACCAGGTAATCGCAGCAAATGAAGCGGCCACATCTGTATTAAGAAAAGCAAGACCGGTAACTGCATTTACATCCAAGGCGCTGCCTGCATTAAAACCATACCAGCCAAACCACAATAATCCTGTTCCGATAGCAATAAGCGGAATACTATTGGGCGGTGATGCTTTATCTCTTCGATGCCCAACATAAATTATAGAAGCCAATGCTGCAAAACCTGCTGTTGCATGTACAACAATACCTCCGGCAAAATCGAGCACACCCCATTGTGCAAGTAATCCACCACCCCATATCATGTGAGCAAATGGATAGTACACCAATAATTGCCACAACACTAAAAATATGATGTATGATTTGAAAGTTATCCTGTTCACAAATGCTCCCGTGATCAGTGCAGGTGTAATAATGGCAAACATCATTTGGTAGGCCATGAAAACAAATTCGGGAAGTTTATGATTACCGGGGAAAGGTGAATTAAGGTCAACACCATGCATAAACGCTTTGTCGAGATTACCAATGATCCCACCAAAAGCATCACCGCTAAAACAAAGCGAGTAGCCGCAAAGAAACCACATGATAGTAGTGATCCCCATGGAAACAAAACTCTGTATCATGATACCGAGTATATTTCTTTTCCCTGCAAGTCCTCCATAGAAGAATGCAAGTCCGGGTGTCATTAGCATGACAAGGCTTGTTGCCAGCAACATAAAGCCGGTTATTCCAGTGTCAAACATGTTAGTTGGTTTTTATGGTTTAAGTAATTAATTTATTGATCAGAATAATTGATACTGTAATCTCACAATTGCCTATTGCCCATTGTCAGTATCCAGCTTCCCTTAAAAATAATACCCTGCATGCAGCATCAATTCAATTCTATTGCTCTGGTCCTTACCTTTCCATCGAAATATTTGTTGGTTCTTATCCATTTGTAATTGTCTCCCTTCAAGGCGGATGAATGTATTTTCTTCGGGCTTATATTCCAGTCCGGCTGTGATTCCCCAAAGTTTGAAGCCGGTGAGTTTATTTTTTGTATTATTAATTATACCTGTAAGAAAACCATCTTTATCATCAAATATTTCACCACGGGCATATATTCCAAATTTAGGAATAAGCTGGTATTTTAATGTGGCGATGCCGCCATAAGCAATTGCAGTTTTGTTTGAATCAATAATACCCGATCTGCGCTGAGAAATAAGATCTCCACCGATCTGCACTTTAAATTTGGGAGTAACCTGGTAATTGAAAACTAAATTATGCAGAAAACGAAAATGGGATGAATGAATACTATCAGGTGTTTCATCACCAAATAAATTATTATATCCAATACTTCCTTTATCATTGAATGTGTAACTGGCAGAAATACCAAATGATTTCTTTTTATTATTCTCTACAAAGGTGTTGTACCCCAACAAAGCATGCAGACAAAAGAAAAGTTTATCATTTGGCGTATAAGCTAGCTTAACACCTGTTTGAAACCAGGGTTCGTAAAAAGTAATTATTGAAAGTGAACTGGCGATATTATCTTTTGGCACAAGCGCTTCAGTACCTATATGTGTTTTAAAAAAACCTGCGTCCAACCAAATTTTTTTGCCCAGTTTTACTCCTATATTAGCCTCCTGTATAAGATTTAATGACGGTGACCAGGCACTAAGAGGTATATCACCATAATGCAAGGTTACCGTTGATCTAAACCTGTTTGAACTTAATTGTGCGGTAAGTTGAACAATGTTTAATCCAAGCGAATTGTTTTTAGGAGAAATGACAGGAAATTTTTGATAAGTATTTGTTTCCACAGAATCAGTGTAGCCGGCATAATAAACATCCATATATCCGCTAAGTTTAAACGTGACTGATTTTTTTTTCTGCGCAAAACTTTTGGCAGTAAAGAATATTCCTGCCAGCAAAAGCAAAACAATGATGCGTTGAATTTGAGATTGCATTATGATTTTTAGTTTTAGTACCAACAATGTATAAAGATTTATGCACAATCACAAATCATGATTGGTTAAGCCTTTGTACGTATCCCAATATAAAAATAGTAACACAAGTATATATTAGCATTAAAATATCACTGACAATATTTTTTTATATCATCAATTGCCGCAGTTGAACCTAATTCTTTAGCCTTATTTAAGTCTACGCACCCGTTAATTTTATCGCCATTCAATATTTTTGTAAGGGCCCGGTTGTAATATGAAATAGCTAATTGCGGATCTAGTTCAATGGCTTTATTGAAATCTTCAATGGCACCAGAAGAGTCTTTGATGTCTTTCTTTGCCAGCCCCCGGTTATTATAAGCAAGTGCGTTCTTTGGATCAAGTTCAATGGCTTTATTATAATCTGCAATTGGCCCGGTGTTATCAAAGAAGTCTTTTTTTGCAAGGCCGCGTTTGTTATAAATATCCGCATTTTTGGGATCCAGTTCAATGGCTTTATTATAATCTTCAATTGCGCCAATATAGTCTTTAAGGTAAAGTTTTGCACCTGCACGATAGTTATAAGCCGCCCCATCCAGTGGTTTAAGTTCAATTGCTTTATTCCAATCTTCAATGGCGCCTGTGTAATCTTTTAGATCTGTTTTAGCAACTGCCCTGTTATAATAGGCAAGTGAATTCTTAGGGTCAAGGTCAAGTGACTTAATATAGTTTTGAATGGCGCCTCTATAATCTTTGATCAAATATTTTACAAGGCCTCCGTTATAATATGCATTGGGGTTTTTTGGATCAATTTCAATAGCTTTATCAAAGTCTTGATTAGCGCCAAAATTGTCATTGAGGTCTTTTTTAGAAAGTCCGCGGTAATAAAAAGCATCTGCATTTTTCGAATCAAGTTCAATCGCTTTGTTATAATCTTCAATAGCGCCTGTATCGTTAATGAGGTAATGTTTAACACGCCCCCTGTTGCTATACATGTTCGCATCCTTTGGGTTAAGTTCAATTGCTTTATTCCAATCCTCAATGGCTCCTTTGTAATCTTTGATCCTTGATTTAACCAATCCCCGGTTAAAATAGCCATCTGTATTTTTCGGATCAAGTTCAATAGCCTTATTAAAATCCTGAAGTGCATCTGAATCATTGAGAAAATATTTCATGAGCCCACGGTTGTAAAAAGCGTTGGTATTTTTTGGATCAAGTTCTATTACTTTACTATAATCTTCAATTGCTCCTTTATAGTCCCTGATAGCAGATTTTGCAACCCCCCAATTGGTATAATCCAGGACTGTTTGTGCATGTACAGAATTAAAACAAAAAATATAAACTAGTAACAGCAGCAGCTTTATTGACTTCATAAAAGAATCTGTTTTAGCTAAAATACAATTTTAATCATTGAGATAAGCAACAGTTTCACTTTTTTGACTTTGGTTTATACCCCGGGGCCTAGCTGCTTTGTATTATAAAAATCAAAACTATTCTTTAATATAAGTCCAATGATTTATTTGTATAAATATTTAAGAGAAATTAGTATGCCCAGGCGCTCCAAAATACGCTGGCACCATTACTACTTCATAAAACAATAAATGGTTTTAATAATTTTTGTATTTTAGATACCCGGGTGTGAATAAAATGAACTGCTATCTCAAAATAATATTAACCACAGTTGCTTTATTGTAAGAATCTATATTGCAGCAGGATAAAATAATGGGTATTATAAGAAGGCAATTAATAAAAATAAAAATTATGTTTAAAATAAAAATTCACTTCCTGATCGTCATTGCCCTTTTAAGCAACATTGGTTTTGCTCAAACCAATAGTTCCCGCCTTACTTTGGAAGATATTTATCAAAACGGAACTTATCGTACAAAAGGATACCATGATGGGTCTCCGCTTTATTATGCAGCCAACTTAAAAGGCAAATTGATGATCATACATGGCACAGGGGATGATAATGTGCATTATCAGAATTTTGAAATGCTGGTGAATGAATTAATAAAAAATAATAAACAATTTGATATGATGTCTTACCCTATGCGGTCGCATGGCATCAATGAAAGGGAAAATACATCTTTACATTTACGAAAAACAATGGAGAGGTTTTGGAAAAATAATTTGTAAATTTATTGAGTCAATTATTATCAATGAGTAATTATCCCAGCCTTTTTAACGATGTTGTTGGCCCGGTTATGAGGGGTCCATCCAGTTCTCATTGCGCTGCCTCATTACGCATTGGCAGATTATGCCGCGACCTGATGGATGGACAGATCAATCACATTTTAATTGAGTTTGATCCGCATGGCTCATTGGCTACAACACATAAGAGCCAGGGGTCTGATATGGGATTATTTGGCGGCTTTTTAGGATGGGAAGCCTATGACAATAGATTACAATCATCTGCAGAATACATTGATAAAGCAGGAATAAAAATTGAAATTGAAATTGTTACTCTTAGTGTCAGCCAACATCCCAATACTTACCAACTTACCCTAAGTTCTAAAGATGAATGCAGAAGGATGGTGGCTATTTCTACAGGTGGAGGTATGATCGAAGTTATTTCAATAGATGGTGCCAAAGTTTCAATAGCAGGCGATTATTTTGAAACTTTGATCTATTGTGATTCACCTGAAAAAATAACAACTTATATTCAGCAAGTATTTGATTTTGATTTTATAGAATGGCATCCGGGAGAACATGCCTTTATAGAAATTAAGGCACAACAATTTTTACCCGATGATCTTTGTAATGAATTATTGGTATTTGAGGAAGTGCACAGTATTAAAAAACTATCCCCTGTTTTACCCATTATGGCAAGGAAAAATTTAACCGTGCCATTTATTTCCTGCGAAGAAATGTTGAAATACAATGAACACAAAGATCTTTCATTGTGGGAATTAGCTATTGCCTATGAAAGTGAAAGAGGTAAGATCTCTGAAAAAGAAGTGTTTGAAAAGATGCGTGCCATTTTGCATATCATGGAAAATGCCATTCAATTGGGCTTAAAAGGAACGCAATATCGGGATAGAATTTTAGGAAGCCAGTCTTTACAATTGAAAGAGAAATTACAAAAAAAGAGATTAACTGGTGGTGATGCAAATAATACCATCATCATGTATGTGTCTGCTACCATG
>JAYVUE010000038.1:0-3084 GCA_043788195.1 Chitinophagaceae bacterium | reverse complement strand
ATAAAGTGGCGCCATAAGATCAGCATATTGGGCGATGATATGAAGATAAAGGAAACCATTAAGCTGGATTTTATGCCGGATAAAACCTTTAATGTGGATTTTGTTACTTACCCCGATCATTTTTATATTATTTATCAATACCAGAGAAAGAATATCCTGCATTGTATGGGGGTAAAGATGGATGCGGGATGTAAAATAATGGCAGAACCGGTGGAATTGGATACCACGCAAATACCAGTGCTTGCAGATAATAAAATATACTCTGCCATCTTTAGCGAAAACAGGCAAAAGATTATGATATTTAAAATTCCAAAACGGAATGATAAATACATGATTGCAACAGCTTTATTTGACAGCAGTTTGCATTTGTTAAATAAAAGCAGAAATTCCATATCCTTAGATGAACGCAGAGATAATTATGACAATTTTTCAATAGATAACGAAGGTGATTTTGTATTTACAAAAGATTCCAAAACGGGTAACCGGGATAACAGCAGTAACCTGGATCTTTTTATTAAAGATCCAGCACAGGATACCTTTAGCATCCACAGTATTGATTTGAATAAAAGTTATATAGATGAGATCAAACTTAAAGTGGATAATTTAAACAGGCGGTATATCCTCAATTCCTTCTTTTATAAAAAAAGCCGGGGTAGTATCGATGGCCTGTTTAGCTATATTTGGGATAAAGCCAGCGCCAAACCATATAACCAGGGCTTTTTAATATTAGGCGATTCTATAAGGGCTGAAGCCAAAACATCTGGTCAATTAAGATTTGCATTGGATGATTATTTCATCCGCCAGGTATTTGCTAAAAAAGATGGAGGGGTTTTGTTAACAGCAGAGGATTACTCCACTCAGTCACGGGGCAACAATAATAGCTGGAACCGCTGGGATTATCTGAATAACTATTATTACAGTCCTTATTCTTATTATTATAATCCATATACCGGTTATTACCGGCCTATGAGTAGTTATGGTAATCAAAGTACCCGGTATTATTATGCAAATATTTTAATTTTAAGCCTCGATAATAAGGGTAGGTTGGAATGGAGCCAGGTAATACATAAAGATCAGGCTGATGATGATAACGATAATTTTTTATCTTTTTCTACAATAAACAGTGGCGGACTGATCCACTTTTTGTTTAACGACGATAAAAACAAAAACCAGATCATTGCCAACCAAAGTATTTCAAGAGATGGCACAATAACCCGTAACCCTACTTTAAAAAGCCAGGAACGGGGCTACCAGTTCATGCCAAAATTAAGCAAGCAGGTTAGTGCCAGCCAAATCATTATTCCATGTTTGTATCGTAGCTATATCTGTTTTGCAAAAGTTGATATGTAACTTAAGCAGTTAAAAAAATCTTTTTAACAGACGTGATAATTAAGCACCTTTGCTGCACAATATTTATTTATCCTTAACAAACAGTAATCAACTGTGACAGGCACTTTTAAAGCCAACAATCCTTATAATACATTCCTGTTGCTTATTTATGGCATACTGCTAAAGCTGCCTATGTTTTTGCATCCCAATGTGCCAAAGGAACAAATGATAGATGGATTTTTATACAGGGTATTGCTGAAATGGTTGCAACCCATAGCAGGCGGATTTCCGGTACTGTATGCTATTATTGCCTTTTTGTTACTATATACACAGGCCGTATCATTTAATAAAATGGTGAATGAATTAAGGCTGATGCAAAAGCCCAATTACCTCACCGGGATGAGTTATTTGCTGGTTACGTCACTGTTTACCGAATGGAATATGCTTTCTTCAGCATTGATCATTAACACTTTACTCATTTGGGTTTGGGCAAGCATGAGCAGCTTACATAATGATGCCAAACCCAAAACCACTTTGTTTAATATTGGCATTGCAATTGGGGTATCTACTTTTTTTTATTTTCCCTCAATAGCTTTTGTTGCCCTGGTTATTTTTGGGTTAGCCCTCATTCGTCCATTTAAATTATCTGAATGGGTAATTGCTTTAATGGGCATTATAACACCTTATTATTTTTTATTGGCATGGGTTTTTTTAAGTGATAAATGGAAACAATATACATTCCCCGGCATAGCAGTAACCAGCCCAAAATTTAACCAAAACAACTGGTCTTATTTAGCCATTATCATAGTACTCCTAACCAGTATTGCGGGTTTCTTGTATGTACAGCAGAATTTCAGGAGGCAATTGATACAGGCCCGTAAAAGCTGGAACCTTATTTTTTTATACCTGGTGGCGGCGGTATTCATTCCTTTTATTAATGCCACGCATACTTTTGAGTATTGGATATTGTGTGCGGTGCCTTTATCGGCATTACTGGGTGCAGCATTCCTGTACCCTAATAAAAAAATGGTTCCGTTATTATTACATTGGCTGATGGTGGCTTTTGTAATTATGATCAGCTATTTTGTAAAATAAGTTAAATATGGGAGTTAAAAATATTTAATATTACTTCAGACAGCCATTGCTGATTTTTTAAAACTTTGAAATTCATATATACCGTATTTTACATTCAACATTCGATATTGATGTTTTACCTTTGTCCACAAAATAGTTATATATGAAATTTGGTGTAGTGGTTTTTCCTGGCAGTAATTGCGACAGAGATATGATAGAAGCCTTGCAGCAGGATCTGCAGCAGGAAGTAATACAACTTTGGCATAAAGACAAAGATATAAGCATGTTTACCACCGACGATTGTATTGTACTGCCTGGTGGGTTTAGTTATGGCGATTACCTGCGATGTGGTGCCATTGCCCGTTTTAGCCCGATGATGCAAAGTGTAATTGAATTTGCTAATAAAGGAGGTAAGGTATTAGGCGTATGTAATGGCTTTCAGATATTATGCGAAAGTGGTTTATTGCCCGGCGCATTATTACGAAACAGCCAGCAACAATTTGTTTGTAAAAATGTTTTTATAAAAGAAGCTGCATCAGACGGAGGAACACCATTAAAAATTCCCATAGCACATGGTGAGGGCAGGTATTTTGCCAATGATAAAACGATAGAATCAATGGAAATGCACCGCCAGATTATATATAGGTATTGTGACGATAATGGTAAGATTACAGCAGAAAG
>JAYVUE010000037.1:0-19183 GCA_043788195.1 Chitinophagaceae bacterium | reverse complement strand
AAAAAATGAAAACAAAACAATTAAAAAATCATAGGAGTATGATGTTAATATTGTTTGCAACAATTTTATCTGTCCTGTTTACTGATTGCAGTAAAACCTCTGATCCGGCCGCAGCAGCCAATACAGGAACAACGATTACCGGACCCGGCGCAACCTGGACATCAGTGACTACACCATCAGGAAACTCGAACTGGCGTGGAGTAGCATACGGAAATAACATTTGGGTTACTGTAGGCAATGGCTATCGTGCAACCAGTGTTAACGGGAGTTCGTGGACTTCTGCAGCAGTGACGAATTCCTATTATTTCCAAACCAGTGTTGCTTTTGCTAATGGTATCTTCATTGCAGCTAGTCAACTTGGAGTAAGTACCAGCACCAATGGCAGTTCATGGACTAATCAATTACTTGGCCCGGCACAGAATTTGTCTGGCCTCACTTATGGTAACGGTACCTGGGTAATTTTGAATGATCGTTTTCTCAACAATGATTTCTTGGCATTCATGATTAGCACCACTAACGGTGCCGGATGGCAGCAGGTGCTAACGGGCATCCCCTATGCACAACCTACATCTATTGTATTCGGGAATGGTAAATTTGTGGCAGTTGGATATGGAGGATTGGTAGCCACGAGTACGAATGGTACAACCTGGACGCAGGAGAACCTCGGAAGTACATCAGATGTAGGATTGATTGCAGTAACATACAATAATAACAAGTTCGTCGCAGTGACTAACAGTGGGAAAGCATACAGCAGCGTGGATGGTACCACATGGACTAAAGTGGGTGTGACTGTGAATGCGCTGTACGGAGTATCTTTTGGAAATGGAGTTTTCGTTGCAGTTGGTGCAGCCGGTTCGATCTACACAAGTCCAGATGCGTTAACATGGACTAGGCGAACCTGGTCAGGGCCAAACACGGATTTCGAAGATGTTGCATTCGGAAATAGCCGGTTCGTAGCTGTAGGAAGCTACTCATTTGCTTTGTCTCAGTAATGAAATCTGACAGACCATCAACAATTTATACAACCGTTAGGATTATTTTCAACATAACTCAATTTATCATCTATTATACAAATTAAAAAAAGCCAAAATCCTATATTATCAGGACTTAGGCTTGGTATCGGGGAGCAGACTTGAACTGCCGACCTTCGGGTTATGAATCCGATGCTCTAACCAGCTGAGCTACCCCGACAAATACTTTTCTCCATATCATTGTGGTCTTGATAATGGGGTGCAAATATAGGCGATTTGAACAAAATTTTAGTAACTACCTCTACAGTAACTGAGTAATACGTTCAGAAACCTTCCCCTCATTTTTGCCGATATGGGTGTTTCACCTTCAATTATAAAAGAACCAAACTATTCAGAAGGCCCCTGCCTGGTCTTCGACCAACGGGCAGTGGGGTATCAATTTCCGTATCAATACGATTAATAAAAAATATTTATCAGCACAACTAAAATATAGGGATCTAAGAGCAGTCATTACTTTTTCTTCAGATTTTTTTTATACTCTTCATCAAAATATGTGTAAACAGTTGCTTCGAAAGCTCTACCCCAATATGTTGACAATCCAAGACCTGAAGAGTGATTACTGGTTGAGTAATGATTCGTCATTAATACTTTCTTTGTTGAAATTACCTGGTCAAGCCCCAATGTACGCTTATGTAATGTTGGCTATAGTTCTTCTTTTTCCCACGAAGGTTTATTTCTATAGTTCAGCCAAAATTGTTTGTAGTGTTTTCTTACCGTCTAATGAAAGGGCTTTAATTTTTTCATAGTGTTTCGGTTTACAATATATGTATGCCTGTCTATTGTTTTTTAAATAACTATTTAACGAATCAATTTCCTTTGGATGCGGGTCAAATCTTTTCTTACGGGTATTATAAATTGCAAACCCATCAAGCTGGTATTGTTCACCTTCTTTAATTGGAGTTCTTTCAAGAATAATATCAAGAGGTTCAATGTCGCTAATATGTTTCTTTAATAACCTAGCTAATTTTTTGCTTTTATCAATTAGTTCTTTATAGGTACAAGTGAAAAGCCCTCTGAAAAAATTATTTGTAGGAGTACTTTCTTTTGAATTGCTATCAAAGAAAATGTAAGCAGGTTTATACAAATACTTTCTTCCACCAAAAGCAAAAGGTAGTATCAACTCCTGTAATTTAATATTCTTTGTCGTTTTAGCCCAAGCGCAAAGTTTAGCAATAAATTCATCATCTGAACGATTCATAAGGTCGTTGATTTGTTTCATACATTCTACTTTATTTTTTGAAGAAGTAAGCGACACATATTCATAAAAAAATCTTTTAAACATTGCCTCGCAACCACGAACAGTTTTATGCCAATAAACTTCTTGATACATAATATTTCTTGTAGCAAGTATTGAAAGCAAAGCTGAACGCCCTTTTTCAGTAACGCAAAGTTTATTAGTTTCTAAATTTACATAAAGAGAATCTAGCAGTCGTTCTAAATCAATTCCCTTTCCATAGTTAATTCCACAATGAATACTATCACGAGTTAAGTAATCAAGTTTGTCAATGTCAATAATAGAATTAATAAATGAATTTATAAGTTCATTCCCGCTATCGCTTGAAATAAGTTCTGAAACTTCTTTTGTTGTTACCCCCCATTTAGTTTCTAAAATATTTTTTATTTCTTGACGTGAAAGAATTTCTTTCGCTCTGTCTTCGTGATGTGGAAGTTTTATTTTATTCGGGAATTCTTTAATCTCTTCTACCCAATGAGAGTATGGATAATGTCCAATGTCGTGAAGTAATGCAGAAAGAATAATTAACTTAATTGACTTTTCAATAGGTTCGCATTGAGTTCTAAAGTCAGCAAGGTTTAAGAGTTTTTCCAAATACTTTAACGAAAGAAAATAAACACCCAAAGAATGTTCAAACCTTGTATGATTTGCGCCAGGGAATACAAACATTGTTGGTCCTAATTGTCGTACCCCTCTTAATCTCTGAAACTCGGGAGTGTCAATTAATTCTCTTATTTCTTTTGAAAGTAATATTGAACCACTTACAGGGATTCTTAATTTGGAATCAAACCTCCCAAAACGGTTAGGTGTTATGAATTCGTCAAGTTTTAATTGAAACTTCCAACCTGATTCAATCAAAAAATATTGTTTGAATTGGTTATAAAACTCACCCATATCATTAAACCGTGTTTTTAAATCAGCATTCATTCCTTTATTAATTGCTGTATTCAAACCACTATATCTATTTTCAAGGTACTCCTCTTTGAAAATTGGTAAAAGCTTTTTGAGCATTTTTGAAAACTGCCCCATATCATTCTTCTCATAATCCTTATTATCTATTGACGGGTAGTCAATATAATCAACTTTAACAATTGTCTCATCAGGTTGAGGGGATGTAATATGGTGAGCAAAACCAAAGTCAACTAAAATGAAAGTATCATCTTCTGTGCTGTATCTAATGTTTTCTGGTTTGATGTCTTTATGAGTAATAGTCTTTTCGTGGTAATATTTCATAGCTTTACTCACTTGCTTAATAAGATTTTCAAAGCGTTTTAATCTTATCCCAATTGGTTGTTTTTCTATATTTCTTTCTTTATCAGTTTTTCCAAGTTCGGGGAAAATCCAAGTAAGGTCATAACCTTCAATGAAGTCCATTATATAAAAAAAGAATTCATTCTCTTTAATTTTTTTTAAATTAATATCTACAAATCCTTCAGTAACTGTCCATGTTTTCCGATCCCAACTAGCAAAGCCACCTGTATATATTTTTACAATGTTTTTATGTTTTAAAGTCGCAAGTGTATTCACTTCATTTATGAATCGCTTTACACTTTCTTGCAAAATACTAGGGTCTTTATCAGTCGGCTGATAAAATTTAAGAGCAAACTGTTTGTTAATGTTGTTGGTAATTTTCATAACAACTCCTTGTTGTCCTCTACCAAGTTTTTTTTCGATTACAAACCCGTCAAACTTTCTAATTGGGTCTTGAGCTGCTGACTTTTTAGTTTCGCAAGCTCTAATAAGTGTGTCAATTATATTCATATTTATTTATTTTGTTATTTTTTATTGTTAAATATATCTTGTCAATTAAAAATTGCGTGCACGTTCCTTGAATTACCGCTAACGTGGGTGCATTACCGAAGTTGGGGGGTTTGTTGCTGTGTCCGCCCGGCCGTTAAGCACAATTAAAGAAACAAAAAATTATTTAAAACGAGAATAAAATTAATGAACGGTCAGCCCCATAGCCAATGTAGAATAGAGATAAAATGCTGAAGTTATCCGGTCATGTCCCAATGTAGGGAAATGCAATGTTAGCGGTTCGTGCTTCTCTGTCGTAATATATTTTTTAAATATTTGCCGACTTGTCTACGCTAATTCAAGTGATATACTTTCTATTTGTTTTTTTGATTCTTGACGTAAATCAAATGCTTTTTTCATTTTTTGACTAATCTCTTTAATGATTTTTTTATCAGGAAGATTTATCAATATGTCGGCAAGGTCTGTGTCAGAAACATTAGGAATAGCCGCACCAGTTCGATACATATACATTTGACGTAAAAATGGCTCAGATTTTAAAAAATAAAGTAAATAATAACTGTCAATTTTAAAATTACGCATTACCCTAAAACCGTTTGTGCATATTGAACCGTCAAAGTCCGTAGTTACTAATGCAGTTGCATGTTTTTGAGTACCTACAGAATTGCCAGCAATTGCTGTAATTATGTCACCATCCTTTATTTCATAACTAGCTCTGCTTGGTAACTCATGTACTTGGTAAGTTGTAGAATTAATAATTTCGTATGAATGTGTGTTGATGTCTGAAAGCTCAACATATTCAACAGTTGAGTTTAACTCTTTTAGCTTTTTACTTTTTATTTTGATTATATCACAAATATCTCCCAATCTAACAGTGTTCTTACTATCAAAGTTGGCAATCATATTTCGATTTTCTGGCGAATAAAAGTCATAATCAAATCTTCCATTAAGTTCATGATAAAAAATTGAAAAACAGTTTTCCTTTTCAATTTTAATACCCGCTTTGAATTTATGATATGCTTCGACTATTTCAGAGAAATCTTCGTCTAAAATTGCTTCTCCTTTATTGTTTTTTAAAAGTTGTCCAAATTTATCCTTTTGGTAAATTGGAGTGCCATTTTTGTTACCTTGATATCCCAATTTTTTTACTCTCCCAAAGAAAATAGGATATTCCTTTTTTGTATTCGGAGTATCTTTTTCAAGAAAAAGTAATGACGTTTTCACACCTGTTCCAAATGGTATAAATGTTTCTTGAGGTAAGTTTACTATTGCCAAAAGCTTCGCCTTTAATTTTATGAAATATCTCAAGTAATCTAATGATGGGTTCTCAAAATTACCATTGGGCAATACTATTGCCATTCTGCCACCTTCTTTTAAAAGCTGCAAACAGCGCTCTATAAATAATAGCTCTGCATTCTGATTCGGATATACTGTTTTTGTTTTTATGTATTCGTTATCATTCGCTAACCATTTATGCCCTAAATCAAAATTTACTAATGTTGAGGGGTTTGTAATTTTCGCACCAAAAGGAGGATTAGCTAAAACAATATCAAAACCTTTTTTATGCGACAGTGAAAGTTTTAAGGCATCCAAATCTTCTAAGGAATTTGCACAAAAAATATTTGTTTTCACATTTGCTTCTAATAGCAATTTCATTTTAGCTATTCTGGCAATGCTTTTATTTATGTCTAAACCATAAATGTTTTTTGAAACAAATTTTCCTGTGTTTAGTTTTGAATTGTTCTTTTGAAGAAATTTTAAGGATGACATTAAAAAACCTCCGCTACCACAAGCAGGGTCTACTATTGATTCTTGAGGTTGTGGTTGTATCATAGCCACACAAAAGTCAATTACTGGCTCCGGTGTAAAAAATTGTCCTCTTCCATCTTTTTCATGATGCGATAGGAATTTCTGAAATGCTAAACCCTTTGCATCATGGGAGGAATTAATTAGCGAAATATTTTGAAGTTTGTTTATAGTAAAACCTAATGCAATTGGAGACAATTTTACACGGTCTTCAATTTCAAAAATATCTTTGTATAGTTTCTTAGTTTGCTCAAATAATTCTTCTATTGATTTTATTAAACTATTTGAGGCTCTTCCAGATTTTAATTCATTCCATTCTTCACTCGCAATCTTAAATTTATTAAGATTTGCATTTTCATCAACAATTTTAATAAATAGGATTTTAATAAATTCTTCAAGGGTCTGTTGCGGAGATAGACCATCATTAGCATAAATATAATCGTGAATTTCTTCAAACCTCTTTAAGAGATTGTCTTCTTTAGATAACTCAAATTCAAGGGATAACTTCATATTTTACACATTTGTGGTAAATGTAACACACGTTTGTGTAAAATTGCTAAAAAATTTATCAACATTAGTATTTATAGTTGATAAAATTACCTCCCATCTAATTGACTTTTGTCAAGTTTTCTATTCTTGGGCTTAGTCTCCTTAATACATTTATCTAAATCATCGTACCAAGGTTCAAGTAGTTTATGTCTCTTATACCCATCCTTCGAAGTAATGATGTCAATAGTATAATTCTGTTGTAAATGGTTTGGCGATTTTCCTTGATGGTTTAATTGTGTGCTATTTACAAAAACGAATTCATGCTTACCAGTTTTCAAAAACAAATCAACGCAAAGAATATTAAATTCGCTTACCAATGGACCTGTACTTTTAATATTTGTAGTAAGGTCAATTCTTGTTGAAGGCATATGCGTTTGCAAAAGCCGAATAGGAGCTGTTAAGTCCCAAAATGCATCTTCATGAAAGTTATTAGCTGGGATATTTTCTAACCATTTTTTTATTTCATCTTTATTCTTCCAAAGGCCAGTTAAATCTGGCACACCGGCTCCTGGATTTATTTTGCTCCAATTAAATTTTGGAAATTTGCCTTTATTTTTCTTTTCCCATGTAGCTTTGCTCCGTTCATATGCAGCTTTGCCTGATTTATAAATACTTTTTACATGCTTTTCCCTTTCTATTGCATGTTTTGTTAGTATCGTTAAACATGAAGGCACTTTTGTTAATCCACTTCGTTTTTCAGAGTTTGATTTAACACCTTTGCATTCTACCACAAGCCATTCGTCTTTCAATACTCCCTTTTTTCTAATATAGAAATCACCTCTGGCATCTTCATTTTTTGCGTTGTTACCTCCTTCCGGTTTTTCTTTTATCCGAAGAGCTTCATACCCTATTGAATCTGCATATTCTTTAAATAAAAGTTCACCCAATGAGCCAAGCAAATAACCTTCTGCTCCCGGACTCATTTTTAAAACCTCCAAAAATTTAGTTTCAGTAATTCCAAACTTTTCCTTGATGTAGCCTTTTAATATATCCATTTTTTTTAGTCTTTAAAGAATTCTGTAATGCTTACATCAAGAGCTTTGGCTAATTTCTCAACAACAGTAATAGAAACATTCCTTTCGCCTTTTTCAATGCTTGGAATGTATGTTCTATCCAAATCTGCAGCCAGAGCAAGGGATTCTTGTGAAATTCCTTTTTCAGTTCTGAGTTGCTTTAGCTTTTTGCCAAATTTTTTCTTAATTTCCATATTACAAAAGTCTTACTATGTAGACTGTAAAACAACGGACTACTGTCAACGTGTAATTATTAAATGGTGATTTGTTTTGTAAGTGATGGTCTTGCCTTTATGTGGTTGATAGGCTAAGAATTTGATTTATTGTTGAATTTAGTACTGTCGCTGGTAGCATGACCGCTAACTCTTAAATATACGCAGCTTCCCTCCTATAAACAACAATAGCCTTTATAAACATATTTAGCAGGTCACTATTAGCAGCAGGAGACTTTTTTTGCCGATATGGGGTTTAATAACTTTGCCAAAGTTTGCGAAAGTATCTTTAACCATTTAGCAATTGCTCAATCCTCTCTGCAACTTTGTATGCATTTGGCAACATCGCCTGCTCTAAAATAATATTCATTGGCACAGCAGGTAAATTCAATGCTCCAAATACTTCAACAGGGGCATCTAAATGTTGAAAACAGGCTTTGCTAATCCTACCTGCCAATGCCTCTGCAAAGGAATTATTTTGCTGCTCTTCGGTAAGCACTAAACATTTGCCATGCTTTTTTACTGAAGTAAAAACCAATTCTTCATCCAAAGGAAACAAAGTCCGCAGGTCTATCACTTCTACACGGCCGTTGAATTTTTTTGCTGCGGCTTTGGCCCAAAAAACACCCATGCCATAAGTGATGATACAGCAGCTTTCACCGTTGTCAATACAATTTTTATTGGCCTGCAAAACAATACTGGCCTTACCTAACGGTATAATATAATCGTTTGATGGTTCAATTGTCTTTGCTTCTTCTGTACCGGGTACTTTACTCCAGTATAATCCTTTGTGCTCCAGCATCACTACCGGGTTAGGATCCAGAAATGCAGCTTTCATCAATCCTTTCATATCTGCCGCATTGGATGGATAAACTATTTTAATTCCTTTGATGGTCAGCAAAGTGCTTTCTACACATCCGCTGTGGTAAGGCCCGCCTCCACCATAAGCACCTACGGGTACCCGTATAAGTGTTTGTATGGGAAATTTTCCGCAGCTCAGGTAACAACTCTTGCTGATCTCTGTTACCAGTTGATTTAGACCCGGGTAAATATAATCGGCAAACTGTACTTCAACGATAGGTTTTAATCCTACGGCACTCATCCCAACAGTAGAACCAATGATATAGGCTTCCTGTATAGCGGTGTTGAATACACGATGATCACCAAACTGCTCGGCCAGTGTGGCCGCCTCTCTGAAAACACCACCCAGCCTGCGCCCTACGTCCTGCCCGTATAAAACGGTTTCCGGATATTCTTCCATGATCTCCCTGATAGCAAACAGCGCCGCATCTACCATCAACACTTTTTCTTTATTGGCAGGCGCCCGCTCACCTATTTCTTCTGTAACATGGGTTGGTACAAAAACAAAATTTTCTACAGTTAATGGATCGGGGTCCGCTGCTGCTACTGCTCCCTGGAAATGATGCGCTACCTCATCAGCAGTTTCTTTTTCCAGTTGCACTATTTCTTCTTCATTAATTCCGGTTTCCAATAATTTGATCCGCAATTTTGGTCCCGGATCATCAAGTGCAGATCTTTGCAGCTCTTCTTCTGTCCGGTAAAACTCTTTACGAACCCCGCTGGTATGATGACCCAGCAATGGCAGTTTTGCGTGTGCCAGAAAAGGATGCCGTTGTTCCCTTACCTCGTTCACCACATTTGTCATTACTTCAAAACTTTTTAAAAAATCACTACCGTCGAAACTGATACGGCTGATGCCTTTAAATCCTTTTACCATTTCACTGGCATTGGTGGTTCTTGCTTCATCAGCAGTTACACTGATGCCCCAGTTATTATCCTGTACCAAAAAAATTACCGGTAACTGGTGCAATGCTGCAAACTGAAATGCTTCGCTTACTTCACCTTCTGTTACCGAAGCATCGCCCATTGAACAAAGTACTACCGGCGCTTCGCCACCTGGCCCTTTTTTTAATTTTAGTGATTGAATTTTTTCGAGGTATTTTATTCCCTGTGCAATACCTGTGGTCGGTATCACCTGCATACCTGTTGCACTGCTTTGATGTATGATATTGGGTTTATCATCACCGCGATAATTGGGATGCGAATAATATTCCCTGCCCCCCGTAAAAATATCATTGCCTTTGGCCAGTAACTGTAACATTAATTCGTAAGGTGTAAATCCAAGCCCCAGTAACATACTTTCATCACGGTAATACGGGCTTACATAATCGCAGGGTAATAGTTGAAAAGCTGTGGCCAGTTGAATAGCTTCATGGCCCCTTGAAGTAGAATGAACGTATTTGCAAATAACACGGTTGGCTTCATAAGTTTCTGCCATGGCTTTAGCAGTACACATCAGGCGATAGGCCTTTAACAGAATTTCTTTATCAAGCATTGCGTAAAAGTAAAATAATTAATATGGTTGAGGAGATAATTAAGAATTAAAAATTAAGAATTAAGAATTTTTTGGTATTTGACGCAGGATATACGGGGGAAGTAGTTGGGAAAAATTTAATTTAAAAACTGAAGTTGAAATATGTCCCGCCGCTGGAGGGATCAATGAAGTTTAACCAAAGAACAAATGCCTGTTACAAAAAATTACTGGCTTCGTATGCCACACAATAACTTAAAAAATATTCTATTCAGCCGCAATGAATTATTAACTGCTTTACTTCACCTCCATACTTAATAATTTCTGATCTTCAATAAACCCTTCCAGTTCATCTCCTACCACGCATTCGCCTACACCTGCGGGTGTACCTGTGAAAATGAGGTCGCCGATATTTAACGAAAAATATTTGGAGATATGTTCAATAATAGAATCAAATGAAAAGATCATTTTGCCCGAATTTCCCTGCTGAACCAATTCCTTGTTTTTATAAAGGCAAAAATTAATACTCTTTTTATTAAGCCCTGGTGTAATATCTATGAACTTACCTATGGCTGCAGAATTATCAAATGCTTTTGCTTTTTCCCAGGGCAACCCATTCTTTTTTAATTCGTTCTGGATATCCCGGGCGGTAAAATCAATACCAACAGTGATGCCATTATAATAATTACCG
Organism: Chitinophagaceae bacterium; assembly: GCA_043788195.1. Classification (GTDB taxonomy): domain Bacteria; phylum Bacteroidota; class Bacteroidia; order Chitinophagales; family Chitinophagaceae; genus Ferruginibacter. The sequence goes on along the minus strand of JAYVUE010000037.1, from coordinate 8,560 downwards.
GCATGATGTTCCTGGATATATTTACCATTCTTGCAAATGCGTAAAACCAGTTCACATTCGTAATGTAATTCATTGGTAAATTCGGGATAGTAAAAAGGCGTATGGCTTTGCAGCAAAGCACTTTTTGGTTTCATAAAAATGACCGGCTCATCCGGTATTTCGTTGCCTAGTTCTTTGGCATGATCAGCATAATTTCGGCCAACACAAATAATCTTCATTTATTGTTTTTTTAAGGTAGTGCGGTTCAAACACGAATATAAACAAATAGGATAAAAAAAACAAGGTTAGTTACTTATAAACGAATCGGTGGTTATTATGGCTTTATAGAAAGCTTATTAAAATCTGTCATGGTTTGATCAATTCCGGCAGTAACAAAATTTTCAATTATTTCTATACATTTTTCAATTTTCAGAAGCACAACGGGTTCTTCGGCCTTTAGCCATTTACTTAATACAAAATCGGCCTGCATCCCTTTTGGGTAATTATTGCCGATACCGAAACGCAGTTTGGGATATTTTTCTGTACCCAGTATATTTTGAATATCTTTTAATCCATTATGTCCCGCATCTGTTCCCCCGGGACGAATTCGTATTTTATCAAGGGTCAATGCAAGATCATCAACTATGGTCAAAGTATTTTCAAGTGGAATATTTTCTTTATCCATCCAGTATTTAAATGCCCTACCGCTAAGGTTCATAAAAGTTGTTGGGCAAATACAGATCAATTGTCTTCCCTTAAATTTAACTTCGGCAGTGTAGGCCAGCCGGCCCACTTTAAATTTACTTCCATGTTTCAGCACAAATGCATTCAACACATCAAAACCGATATTATGACGAGTATTGACATATTCGCTTCCGATATTTCCTAAACCAACTATCAAATATTTAGACATAATGAAGAATCACTAATATTAAGTTTGCGTTGAGATGCTTTCACGAAATGATCGGGACAGGCTGTTCCTCAGCATGACATGATGGACAAATCATCAAATCAGCTTATCAAGCATCTGCTGCAGATCAGCTTCTGTTTTTATCAGCACTTCCCTGGCTTTGCTACCCTGGTTACCGCCTACCACACCTGCAGCTTCAAGCTGGTCCATCAGGCGGCCTGCCCTATTATACCCCAGTTTCATACGGCGTTGCAATAATGATGTACTACCGATCTGGCTGGCTACAATTAGTCTTGCTGCATCATCAAAAAGCGGGTCTTTATCGCCCAGGTCAAAGTCCTTGCCTTCCATTTCTTTTTCATCTATATATTCCGGCAATAAAAAAGGTTGCGGGTATCCTCGTTGTGCACCAATAAAGTCGGCTATTTTATCTACTTCTGGCGTATCAACAAAAGCACATTGCAGGCGTACCACTTCACCATTATAACTGATCAGCATATCTCCTTTACCAATCAGTTGCTCGGCACCACCCGTATCTAAAATTGTACGGCTATCTATCTTGCTGCTAACTTTAAAGGCTATACGAGCCGGAAAGTTGGCTTTGATTGTACCGGTTATAATATTCACAGAAGGCCGTTGAGTTGCAATGATCAGGTGAATACCTACTGCCCTTGCCAATTGCGCCAACCGGGCAATGGGCATTTCAATTTCTTTGCCGGCAGTCATGATGAGGTCGGCAAATTCATCTACAACCAACACAATGAACGGTAAAAACTGGTGGCCCTTTTCGGGATTTAGTTTTCTGGCAACAAATTTTTCATTGTATTCTTTTATGTTACGGCAACCCGCTTCCTTTAACAGATCATAGCGGTTATCCATTTCAATACATAAGGCATTGAGGGTATGTACTACTTTTTTAGTGTCTGTAATGATAGCATCTTCCTCGCCGGGGAGTTTGGCTAAAAAATGATTTTCAATGGTTTTGTAAATACTCAACTCAACTTTTTTAGGATCTACCAACACAAATTTTAATTGTGAAGGATGCTTTTTATACAGGAGTGAAACCAGTATGGCATTTAAACCAACTGATTTACCCTGGCCCGTTGCACCTGCCATTAAAAGATGTGGCATGGTTGTGAGATCGACAATAAAATTTTCATTATCTATTTTTTTTCCAATAGCAATGGGTAAAGAAAAATGATTGTTCTGAAATTTTTCAGACGCCAGCAGGGTTTTCATACTTACCAACGTCTTTTTTGCATTGGGCACTTCAATACCAATGGTACCTTTACCAGGGATGGGTGCAATTATACGGATACCTAATGCAGCCAGGCTAAGGGCAATATCATCTTCCAGGTTTTTAATACGGGAAATACGTACACCCGCAGCCGGTATAATTTCGTAAAGGGTTACAGTAGGGCCAACAGTTGCCGATATCTTTTGTATTTGAATATCATAATTTTTAAGGGTGTTGATGATCTGGTTCTTATTGTTTTCGAGTTCATTGGTATCCTGTACAATTTTTTCGCTGCCATGATTATCCAACAAGTCAAGCGTTGGATATTTATAATCACGCAGGTCCAGAATGGGATCGTAGGGTTTTGTAGTTGGTGTTTTTAAGATTGTACCTTGTTTAAAGGATCCTGTGGAAGAATCCTCTTCAGTTTTTGGCGGAATTGATTTGATCTCCAGTTCTAATGGCGTTGCATCATTTTGTTTTACGGATTTGGTAACAAGCGTAATGTTCTTCTCCTCTTCAACCGCCGGAATGATTATTTCATTTCCCTTTACTTCCGGCATAGATTTAACCGGCTCTACTTCTTTTTCAACTACATTAAAATTATGTTGTACTCCCCGATCGTCTTCCACGGGTAAAGCTATCATTCCGCCATCTGCTTTTAATGAATTGCCTTTTGAGGTTGATGAATCTTCAGTCCATTCTACTTTTTCAGTAATATCTTCATCAATTGGAATAAGATCATTGGTATCAACAGTAGTAGATCTTTTTTTGGAAGGCAAATTAAACACCGGGTTAAAACGCCAGATAACATATGATAGCACGGCAACCGCTAAAACGCCAATGGTACCTATCTTACCAATTATTTTGTACATCCAGTCTCTTATCATATCGCCGGCAGCCCCACCCCATGGAAATGCTTTTCCATAAAAAACAACAGCTGCGCCTAAACAAATAACCGGCAATCCAACCAATAAATATTTGACATTACGGGAAACAGAAAAAACTTTTTTTCCAAAAAACAGGTTTATCCCCAACACAAAAAAGAAAGTACAAATAAGATAAGATGCAATACCAAATCCTTTTCTAATAAAGATCTCTGAAATAAAAGCGCCAAAAGTACCCAACAGGTTTTGTACTTTAATATCATTGGCCAGCAACATGCGGTAACTGAACTTATCCTGGTCTTCACTCCAGGTAAATAAGTAAGATGTAAAAGCAATGAATAAAAGAATAGCGATCAGCAATAAGATACTGCCGGCAATTTTATGTGTACGTTCATCCTTAAGCAATTGCTTTACTTCTACTGTTTCCTCCATTTCCTGTTTTAATTGGTCGGTATCAACAGATTTTGCTTTCGAAGATTTCAGTTTATTCGCCATCGGCAACAAAGATATAGAAAACCCATGCTGCAAATACAGTTCAAAAAAACGAGATTTGAAATATGTGAAGTCGCTGATTTTATGTAGGTTTGAAAAAACACCCTGGCATTGAAGAGATCCCTTACGCTGATACTATTTCATTTTGTATGTTTTTACAGCACTGCTCAGGATAGCACCTTTACTGATATTGCTACTATATCAGAATCCAAAAGTATTATTTCTATAACTGAATTGTATATCGACAGCACTGCTTCTTTGTCGACCGGCGATGTAATGTTGAAAACCTTTTCACCTTTGCAGGACTTTAAATTCCGGAAAACAATTCCTGACCGGATGATCTGTTATGGTTTTTATTTAAAATTTAAGCTCTCCAATAAAGCTGATGCAGCAAACTGTATATACTTACGCCCAGGTGCTTTATTTGAAAAATTTATTTTATATAAAATCAACCGGCCACCTTTTTCCCTTTCTAAACCCGTTGATGCCACAGGATATGGAAAGTTAATATTGGCCGCACATGAGCAGGCTACAATATTGGTTTACCTGCTGCCTGTGAAAACCGAAAATATTAATATTTCGCCGCAACTGATAAATGAAAACTTCCTGGTGATCTACAATCTTTCGTTACAGAATAGCCGTTCGGACTTAAAAGTTTTTGGCTATGTGTTAAGTGGTATAATGTTGATGATGATCTTATTTATGGGCACTAATTATATTTTCAGTAAAAAAAAGGAATTTCTTTATAATGCAATTTATTCTTTTTGCATGTTTTTACTGATCTACCTCAATTCTTATTTATTGAAGACATCCAACCGTTTTACAAATTTCTTTATGAGTTATTTCGATTTCTTTCTGTTAATGACGGGTACCATATTTTTTATATTATTTACACGCAAATTTCTTGACACCAGTACTAAATTTTTGTTGCTGGATAAGATCTTGAAATATGGATCATGGTTTATCATTTTATCATTACTAATCTATACCTATCTCAATTTTTTCACCAATTTATATGTTGTTCAGATTAACCTGGAAAATGTTATTAAGTTTGTTACCCTTGGAATTGGTGTTTACTTCATCGTATTAGCAATAAAACAAAAAAATCGTCTTTTAAATTATATAGCTGCAGGAAATGCAGCATTGGTTTTTTTCTCAGCCATATCCCTTGGTATAATATTGAGTGAAAAAAAATCTATTAACCTCTTCACCAGTTCTTCATTTTATATTAACCTGGGAATTGTGATTGAAGTAGCTTTTTTTCTGCTAGGGCTTACTTACAAGAACCGTAGGGAATTAATTGAACGGATCAAGGAACAGGAAACTTTAAAATTACTGGCGAAAAAAAAAGAATTTGAAACACAGATTGCTATTATGAAAGCGCAACAGGAAGACCGTAACCGGATCAGTGCTGACATGCATGACGACCTTGGTGCAGGTATGACAACCATTCGCCTTTACAGCGAATTGGCAAAATCTAAACTGGGTAGTAATATTATTCCTGAAATTGAAAAGATCTCTTCTTCATCTGATGAATTACTTAATAAGATGAATGCCATCATCTGGAGTATGAGCAGCAGTAATGATTCTTTAGGTAATATGACGGCATATATACGCAGTTATGCTCTTGAATATTTTGAAAACACCGGTATTTCATGTAAGATCATTATTCCCGATAACTTACCCAATATTGAAGTGATAGGAGAAATAAGAAGAAATGTTTTTCTTGTTGTTAAAGAAGCGCTGAATAATATTGTTAAACATTCAAAAGCAACGGAAGTTGTTATTACATTGGTTAAATTACCTGGTGCACTCACACTTTACATTCAGGATAATGGTACAGGTATAAATTTTAATGAACTGCGGCAATTCAGCAATGGATTAAAAAATATGAAAAAAAGAATGGCAGATGTGAACTTTGATTTTACAATCGAAAATAAAAATGGCACATTGGTAACATTACACCGGAAAATAGACAATTTTTAATTTCTTTTCAATAAAGCAATAAAAAGCATAACCCAACCTGCTATAAAACAAACGCCTCCAAAAGGAGTTACCGCCCCCACCCAATTCATCGAAAGCATATTGTGTTTTATATAACATAGTAAATACAGGGAGCCGCTAAATAAAATTATACCGGTTATAAATAAATAGCCCGCCCATTTCATCATTTTATTTGGGTAGGCTGCATATAAAATTCCTACTGCTAATAAAGCAAATACATGGTAAAACTGGTAACGCACTGCTGTTTCAAAAATGGCCAGCGTTTCTGCAGATAAAATTTTCTTTAATCCGTGTGCAGCAAAAGCTCCAAGGCCAACAGCAATTGCCCCGGTAATGGCAGCTGTTTTTAAAAACATTTTATGCATGTAAAACAATTAATGATTAATAATTAAGAACTAATAATTCCCTGGATACTGCCGGTATCTAATTCTTCAACAGGTAATGTAATTTTTGCAAGTTTATAAAATGGCTCGCGTTCTTTTAGTTTTTGTTCAATAAAAAGAAATAATTCATCTTGGTTTAAATTTTTCAGTAAGGGCCGCTTGTCTTTTTCTACCACTACCCTGTCATAAATATATTTTGGTGTTGCTGAAAGATAGATCGTTGTACCATTTTCATTCATCCATTTAATATTATCATAATAGCAGGGGGCTCCGCCACCACATGCAAGAATATAATTATCTTCCTTCTCAAACCTTTTCAATATTTCAGTTTCTTTTTTTCTGAAATAAACCTCGCCTTTTGTTTCAAATATGCCCGCTATCGTTTCATTTTCTTCTTCTTCTATAATTTTATCCAGGTCAAAAAAAGCTATCCCTTTTTGTTTTGCCCAAATATTCCCCCAATGAGTTTTACCACTGCCCATAAAACCGATCAGGAAGATAGCTCCCGACCCAATACTATCTACCCCGCTAAAGTGGGAACTATACGAAGAGTTCATAATTATTATAAAGGTATTTTATGCAAAGAAAGCCAATAATAAAATAATGTTGATTTAAAAAAGAGATGCGTTCTTAGTTCTCTTTATCCCTGAGCGGAGCCGAAGTATAGATGGCGGGGCTATCGTTTTTTCTTAAAATCGCCTCTTTTCCAGGCTTTAATAAATTCAACCCAGGCAAATGCGTTAAAAATATTTTGAGGAGCAATTTGCCCGGCGTAATAGGCTTTTTTACTGACTTGTTTTAAATATAAATTCGAAGCTTCTCTGCCATCAAAAGGCAATGTGGAAACCAATAAACGCCTGGTTGATGCGTCAGTATTTTTTCTGGCAATTGTAATATTATCATCAGGCACATCGGAATTCACAAAGTCACGCTCAAACTGGGCCTTTGATGGCCTTGGCCTGATTATCGTTGCTGCCAGGTAAACCGTATCGTTTACCATTAGTTGAATTACACTTTGCAGGTTACCTTCAAGATTTTTGGAAATGCTTATAGTTTTAGGTTTAAAACCAATACTGGTGAATTCAATAATATCACCTTTTATTACAACAATACTAAAAACACCTTTTGAATTTGTAATAGTGCCGCGGCCCTGGCCTTTTATTACTACACTTACTGATTCTATCCCCACTAAGCTGTCGGCAGTCATTACTATACCATATAATTGTACAACGGAATCTTTAAATGTTTCAAATTGCGCTTTAGCAGCGGAAGGTAAAAATAAACAGGCAATAGTGAGGTATGATAAAATTTTCTTCATTCAAAAAAAAGATCAATGTTGGTTTGATGTAAATTGAAATCCGCAGAAGCGGAAATATGTTAATTGAAATATCCGGGTAGCAATCGGGATTCATCCCAAAAATACCAACATTCCTTAATTAATAAACAAAGTAAAGGCATCAATGGTTAATTTTGTTGCCTTACCCGGTTTTTTAACAAAAAATTGAACGATGACCAACGATGATATTTTAAAGGCATTAAGTAATGTTCAGGAGCCCGATCTTGGTAAAGACCTGGTAACACTAAACATGGTAAAAGATATTGTTGTTGATGGCAACAATGTTTCTTTTACTGTTGTACTTACAACACCTGCCTGCCCGCTCAAAGACATGATAAAAAATGCCTGTATCAATGCTGTAAAACTATTAGTTAATAAAGAGGCCATTGTAACTGTAAACTTTACCAGTAATACCAGCAGTAACCGGAAAGATGGCAAAACTATTTTAAGTGGTGTAAAAAATATCATAGCTGTTGTTAGCGGTAAAGGTGGGGTGGGCAAAAGTACTGTATCATCCAATCTTGCCCTTGCATTGGCAGAAGGGGGTGCGAAGGTTGGATTGATGGATGCTGATATTTACGGACCAAGCCAGCACATCATGTTTGGTGTACGCGGCGAAAGGCCATTGATGAGGGATGTGGACGGAAAGGGATGGATCGTACCTATAGAAAAATTTGGCATCAAAATGATGAGCATTGGATTGCTCATTGATGAAAAACAAGCAGTAGTTTGGCGTGGCCCAATGGTAAGTAGTGCCATCCGCCAATTTGTAACTGAAGTTGATTGGGGAGAACTCGATTACCTGATAATTGATATGCCACCTGGCACAGGTGATATCCATTTAACCACTGTACAAACCGTACCAGTTACCGGCGTTATTGTTGTTACCACACCACAAACCGTGGCTTTGGCTGATGCTAAAAAAGGAATTGCTATGTTCGGACAGGCGCAACTGAAAGTACCTGTTATCGGTTTGGTTGAAAACATGAGTTACTTTAGCCCTAATGAACTTCCCGACAATAAATATTACATCTTTGGCAAAGATGGCGGTAAAAATTTAGCAGAAGAATTTGATATTCCTTTCCTCGGCCAAATACCAATAATAGAAAGTATCCGTGAAGGCGGGGATATTGGCATACCCGCAATGGTTAGTGATGATGCCATTACAAAAAAAGCTTTCCGGGATTTTGCTGCCAATGCAGTACGGGGTATTGCCATGCGCAATGCTAATTTGGAGCCCACAGAAATACAAGCCATAACCCCGACAGCGGTTGAAAACCCTGTCGGCGGTTAAGTGAAATGATCAATTCAATCAACGATACATTTATTATT
>JAYVUE010000036.1:0-14699 GCA_043788195.1 Chitinophagaceae bacterium | reverse complement strand
CACTTGTTGCTGAGAGCGAAGATGGCGGGTGGCTTTTTTTCCGCTTTCGGTCCTCAGTTGTCCTTCGATTGTAATTGATTTCATTTTATTAATAATTTTTTTATGAGGCGCAAAGGTAGGTTTTTAATGGATAATTATATAATGAAATAATGGATAATTGAGCTTTTACGAAAACTCCAATTATCCATTATCAATTAAAAAATTATCAATTATTTCTTATTCGCCATCCGGGATCTCATAAAAAGGCTGTTAATACTCTTATTTTCAAAGGCATTACGTATAGTTACTGCAAATAATTCATCTGTTGAGATCACTTTTATTTTGCTACACTCTCCCCTTAACGGTATGGTATCACAAACCACCAATTCTTCTAATTCACTGTTTTCAATATTGCTATAAGCATTCCCACTTAATACCGGGTGAGTACACAGGGCTCTAACGCTTCTTGCACCTTTTTCCATCATCAAAGCAGCACTTTTTACCAAGGTACCACCAGTATCACAAATATCATCTATCAGCACCACGTCCCTGTCTTTAACGTCACCGATAACCACCATGCTGGCAATTTCATTAGCTCTTTTCCTATGTTTATCACAGATCACCATTTCACATTCAAAATAAGTAGCAATTTCACGTATGCGGTTAGCACTGCCAACATCCGGTGCAGCAAAAGTAAGATTGGCCAACTTCAGGTTTTCAATATATGGTATAAAAATGGCAGAAGAATCCAGGTGATCTACCGGTATATCAAAATAACCTTGGATCTGCGGCGCATGCAGGTCCATGGTAATTACCCTGTCTGCACCTGCAGCTGTTAACATATTGGCCACCAATTTGGATCCAATGGCTACCCTTGGCCTGTCCTTCCTGTCTTGCCTGGCAAAACCATAATACGGTATTACTGCAATCACTTTATATGCCGATGCCCGTTTGGCTGCATCAATCATTAATAATAATTCCATCAGGTTATCGGTAGGTGCATAAGTACTTTGAATTAAAAAAACAAAGCGCCCCCTGATACTTTCCTGAAATTCAACATATATTTCACCGTCGCTAAAACGTTGAATATTTACTTTGCCCAGTGGCTCACCAAATTTTTTGGCTATTTTTTCAGCAAGATATTGAGAACCTGTTCCTGAAAAAATTTTTGCATTTGATTCCATGAATAAATTATTGAGGAAGAAGTGAAATAATATGTTGCGAAAGTATCATTTAGTTTAGATGAATTAATTTTGCTACCATGGAAAATGTCAACAAGCCTTCCACATCCATTAAAAACTGGGCAGTTGACGACCGTCCCCGTGAAAAAATGCTTAATAAAGGTGCTACTGCTTTAAGCAATTCAGAACTTATTGCCATTTTGATCAATAATGGCAGTAAAAGTAAGACGGCCGTTGAACTGGCAAAGGAAATATTAAAAATGGGTCGTGACAATCTGAATGAATTGGGGAAACTAACCCTTAGCGATTTTCAGCAGATCAAAGGTATCGGTAAGGCCAAAGCCATTACCATTGCCGCTGCATTGGAATTGGGACGACGAAGACAGGCTGCTTCTATTTTAGATAAAACAACAGTGAGATCAAGTAAAGATATTGCTGAATACCTGCAAACCATTTTAAAAGATTATACGCACGAGGTATTTGCAGTAGTTTTTTTAAACCAATCCAATAAAATAAAACATTTCGAAATTGTGAGCCAGGGTGGTATCACAGCTACTGTAGCGGATCCCCGAATTATTCTTAAAAAAGCCCTTGCACTAGATGCCACGTCAATAGTGCTCTGTCATAATCATCCTTCGGGGAACCTGCAACCCAGCAGGGCCGATGAAGAATTAACCAGAAAGATCAAAGAAGCCGCGGCTATCATAGATATCAAAGTGATAGATCATATCATTGTTAGCGAAGAGGGATATTATAGTTTTGCGGATGAGGGGAAACTTTAGTTGGAAGTTGGAAGTTCATTATAACTTAAAAAACATCATATGTCAACAATTTCAAAGTTTGAAGAATTAGAAATTTGGCAAATGGCCAGAATTCAGGCCCAGTCAATTTTTTTGCTACGGCAAAATTTCAAAAATGATTTCGCTTTGATCAATCAAATAAATTCTGCATCTGGTTCTGTGATGGATAATATTGCGGAAGGTTTTGAGCGATTTTCAACAAAGGAGTTTGCACAATTTCTTGTCATTGCAAAAGGGTCTAACGGAGAAGTTCGTTCACAACTTTACAGGGCTTTTGACAGAAGCTATTTTTCAGAAGAAATACTAAATGAAAAACTTTCCTATTCAGAAATTATTGGCAAAAAAATAAATGCATTCATTAACTACCTAAAAAAAACAACATATAAAACTAAGCCTTCGGACTGAGAAACCTCCAACTTCCAACTTTCAACTAATTATGCCTGCGCTGTTGGACCACCAAAATTAAAAGGAATTTCCACAGCTTCCATATCCTGAATGGTGCCGTTAGCTGTTTCAAATTTTTTTACATTGTCAATGATCGCTTTCATAAAACGTTTGGCATGAAAGGGGGTTAATATAATGCGGTTCTTTACTTTACTTTTTGGTGTACCGGGCATCACATTCACAAAATCAATTACAAATTCAGCATGACTATGAGTGATTATAGCAAGATTGGCATAGGTTCCTTCTGCTACTTCCTCCGAAATTTCAATATTCAATGCTGCAGGTTGATCAACTGTATTACTCATATAAATTATTTTAAAACAAAGATAAAAACAAAAAGCTCCTGCAAGAGGAGCTTTTTGAAATATAATTCAGATCTTAAGAAATTACCTCGATTTAAGGTATTTCCATGTTTCATTAAAGAAGCTACGATAACTTGGTGGAGCGACAACAACAGATGGATGCACCAATATGTGCTTAATTAAAATGTCTCTATTGCCCTGTACAGAATTGGCACCAGAAGGATCCAAAATTGCACGACGGGTATTGGCTGCTGAATACAATGGAGCACCGCTTCCAAGTGCAGGATTGCCTCCAGCTGTAGCTGGATTAGCAGGATTTCCATAATAATTCCACAGATCACTTATAGTATTAGTAGCAGGGTTAAAGCTGATCTCCAGGCCATAAGAACCATAATATGTTCCCGTTCCGGCATTACTGAAAATATAACCAGGAATACCGCCATTTAAGTCATCATTACGTACAATACATCTGCTGGCCCCTACAGTAATCAATGAATATTGTTGTGAGCCTCCATATACAAATGCAGCGTTTGTTATGTCTACAAATGTTCCGGAATTTAGATAAACTCCATCCCAGTTATTTTTTGCTCCAATTGAAACTATCAGAGATTTCATTGTAGAAATTTTACCGCTTGCATCAGCAGAAGTGATAGTAAAAGCTAAAGCATAAGTAGCACTTGGATTCATTAATGTGGCGTCGGTGATAGTAATAAATATCTGTTTAGCAAATTCACCCGGGTTCATTACAACAGTATAGTTACCACCACTTTTTGGTGTTCCGGCACCAACAGTGTACCAGGCTTGTGGTAATTGATTATAAAATAATTTGTTAGGATTAGTTGGATTTGGATTCGCAAGTGTTACAGTTGTATCCTGATTAAAGAAATTAATAGCATTTGTATCATCCCTAACTATAATTGTCATCTTCTTATTCAGTTCGGTAGGATTTGGAATATCGCGGCGTACATCGCAACCCTGAATAGTTGTAGGAGTATTTACGAAATCTACCGGATTTTGTACCTGGCCGGGAGGTGTACCTCCTTGCATTAATTTTACTAATGTTTGGCCTTGATCACCAATAGACTGTTGAACAGGATCGGTTTTACAAGCAGAAAACAACAAAGCCACCACAGCGATTGCGGCCATTTGTTTTGCTATGTTTAAATATTTCATATATAGTAATTTAGTTGTTTACAAGTTTTTTTTATTTGTACTACGCCTAAACAGGCGTAGTACAAATATATTTTAATTTATGGCTTATCCCACCAAATGCGAGAATCTTGAGAATCACCACCCGTTAACCTTCCAATTGCAACAGCTAACTGAGCGCCATTAAGACTAACTTCAGATGGCCCATAAGTATACCTGCGGGGAATTTGTCCTCCAGAATTAGTTGCCATTAGTGTACCCCTGATATCAGGAACACCTGTTCTTCTCCAGTTAGCCCATGCTTCATTTCCGTTAGGATATGCAGCCAGCCAATACTGAACTGATATACGGGCTAATTTTGATGTTGTTGTAGCATTTTGTGCTGCAGGAATAGAATTATAAATTCCAGTGGAGTGTCCAAAAGGAAAAGCAACTCCAACACCTGTAAGATAGTTTGCAGGCCCAGTAGTAAGATAAGTTGCCGGTACTACTATGCCCCACTGATTAAAAGAAGCAGTTACACCAGCATCATACATAGCCTGAGAATTATTTGGAGTAACCCAGGCCGGGCTTCTTTCCATTCCTTCAGCAATTGCTAATAATACAGTACTTGCGCTAAATAAAACACCTGGTGAATTTTCAAGACGGTTGTTAGCTGCCAATACTTTTGAATAGTTTCCACCAACACTTGCATCAAATTGAACTGCAAAAGTTCTGGTTAAACCATAAGGAAAAGTATTACCATTTGTACCAAAAGCTGCCTGGCGAGTATCTCCCAAACCTGCTAAAAGATCTCCAAGTGTTTTACTTTCAGCATAGTCTGAACGACCATCATAAGTATTAAACCATGTATTTTTAAACGATCCTCCAGGGAATGGCAATGTAAAATTATCAGCATTACTGTTTATATAACTTGCTGGGTGAGATACAGCAGTTTGCATTTCCATAGCAGGATAATCTGTTGCTAAAGGATAAACCTTGCTTAATCTTAAAGCAGCTACAATTCTTATTGAGTTAGCCAGCTTTTTCCATTTTGCAGGATCGCCACCATAAATGATATCTCCTTTCATATTTATTCCACCGTCGAAACCGGTTATAGCATCCTTACAATCCTTAAAGATAGCTTTGTAGATATCTTCCTGTTTATCATACGCTGGAGTTTTATTTCCTGCGCCTTGTAAAGCCTGAGAATATGGCAGATCACCCCATTTATCAGTAAGTGTCCATATAATATAAGACTTCAAAATCTTAGCAATTGCGATCTGGTTAGCATTTGATCCGGATGCTGATGCAATGCCCGAAGTTTTAGGATCAGAATTTTGATTGATGATAACCTGCAGATCCATCATTATTCCTGAATAAAAAGGACCACTTTCCAACTGAGGAGATGAATAAGTGGAAACATCGGGATACTGTGTTTCTGAAATCAGCTGAGAATAAATACCGGCCCTTGTACCGCCGGTACCTGTACCAAAAGCTATTCCCCCAAGTTGAGATTCAACATTGGTTAATAAAGCCGCGGTGATAGGAGTAACAGATCCGTTGGGATTTACGTTGGTATCTCCAAAGTCACTGATCTTGGCACATCCGCTTCCTGCAGTCAGCAAAGCAACTACCGAAGCGCATGTAAACAATTTTAATGATATATTTTTCATTTTTTTAAATTTAAACGTTTAATATTAGAATCCTAATTTTAAATTGATCCCCATTGACCTTGTACCAGGAAACTGTCCGTCTGAACCATAAGTATTACTTATCTCAGATGGATCAAAATCTTTGGTTTTTGCCCAGATCAACCATGGATTACGGGAAACTACAGAGAAAACAGCAGTTTTCACAAATTTACCTATGCCTAATTTTTCAACAGGCAATCTATATCCTAAACTTACTTCTCTCATTTTTACAAAACTAAGATCGTAAATACTAGTCTCGGCAATATTAGCACCTCTAAACTGGTGATAATAAACTTGTGCATCAACATACCTGTCAACTGGTTTTCCTGCTGCATCAACACCAAAAACATGTATTCCACCACCATCTGGTACTGGGTCACGAATTGGTTTGCCTCTGTCGTTCATGCCTGTTGTACGTGCAGTTAAGCCAGAAAAAGTACCCCAGAAATCATCCAATGAAAAATACTTTCCACCATATGAGTAATCTATATTAACGTTAATAGTGAAGTTTTTGAAAACATTAAATGTGTTTTGAACACCACCGGTATAATCAGGTAATACGCTACCAAATTTTACATTTTTTTCCTGGATGAACATACCATTTGCATCCAATTGTGGTTGTCCGTTAATACGCTTAATGCCATTGCCAAACAATTGTCCCCATGGTTGTCCAACTTCACTTACAGAATAAGCAGAAGAACTACCTGAGAAAGCACCGGAAGAAGAAACTAAACGGGTAATTCCAGGAGCAATAGAAAGTACTTTATTTTTAAGTAAACGTCCCCATGTTGCTGTAATATCCCACTCCAGATTCTTCATTTTAAGTGGCTTAACAAATAACTGTACATCAATACCTGTTTTAGCTATTTCACCGGCATTGGTTGAAATGGAAGTATAACCTGATTGTCCGGGTAAAGTTACATCAACAGGGAATTTTTTATTTGTCCTGTCCCAATAAGTAAAGCTGAAACCAACACGATTTTTTGCAAACCTCATTTCAAGTCCTATTTCCTTTTCATTATTTGTAGAACCCTGAAGAAGAGGATCAACTAATTTATCTGGCTCATTCATTAAGAAATTACCATTAAACTGTTGTGCTCCTGGTGCATAATAAGTACCTAACTGATAAATACCCAGATCCAATAAACTCTGACCAATTGAACCCCTTATTTTTCCATAAGAAATAAATGGAGCAAACTTTTTGGTAAGGTCGCTGAAAACAAATGAAAGACCTGCTGAGTATGTTGTCACCCAGGTGTTAGCAGGTAAAGTAGAAGTATAATCCCTGCGATAGGTTCCCTCAACAAATAAATAATTATTAAATCCAAAATCACCACGGATAAAAACTGCTCTCCTGGCATATTGTGTTCTGGCATTACCATAAGAGATAGCATCCTTAGAATTGGCTAAAGAATATAAATTAGGAACGCTAAATCCGCCATTTGTATTACCGGAAACCTGCCTTGCCCTTGTTTTTAAGATATCAAAACCCGCATTTATATTAATTGCAAAATTTCTGATCTTTTTATTGAAAGAGATCAAACCCTCGTAATTCTGACGATCACTGAATGAATTATTCGTGCCATAAAAGGATTTTATACCTGTTTGAGAACCACTATTCTCAAGAATTGTATTGTTAAAAGTTTCAGAGTTTGTTGTTAATTGCTGCTTGCGGTAAGTAGCTTTTATTTTTATGTCATTAGTGATCTTATAAGCTACAGAGATATCACCATAAAGCCTGTCTCTTCTAAGATTAGTTGCTATATTATCAAAATAAGTATAGAAATTATACCAGTAATTAGCCTTGTAAAACTTGCCCGGATCAGTAGGATCGAAAGCAGTAGGATTCTGATGATTCCAACTTGCTAAAATACCTTCAGGACTTCTAAGTTGTCTGTATTGCCTCATTTTATCCATATCCAGGTCGCGATGAAACCACTGGTTGAAAGAGCCGGAAGACTGGTTAGCATAAGCGTCATCAATTTCAGCATTACTGTTCTGAGCAATATAAGTTATATTGGTAGAAGCAGTTAAACGTGTAGTCAGATCAACTGAAGCGTTTACATTTAAAGTATGACGTCTAAGGAATTCACCCGGTATCATACCTTTTTGATCAAAATTGGTATAAGACATCCTTAAATTGTAATTATCACCTGCTTTAGTAACACTTATATTATTAGTAGATGTAACACCTGTTTCATAAAACGCACGTGAGTTATTTGGCTGGCGTACAAGTTTTGCTGTTTTAAAAGAAGCATCAGTTCCAGGATACCATGCATACCATGGAATATATTCCTGTCCTGCAATACGCGGACCCCAGCTGGCATCATCTGTGTAATCATGATAATATTTACCATCTAATGCTTTCCAACCAATTGGCTGGCCAGCTTTCCATGTATATTTTGTAAGATCGCCATCAGCACCACCGGAATAATCATTTTGGTAGTTTGGTGTGATGTAAACTTTATCCCACTGGATACCGGAATTAATTTCAACACCAATATTTTTAGAGCCCTTCTTAGCTCTTTTTGTATTAATTACAATTGCACCGTTTGCTCCTTCCGGACCAAATAATGCAGCCGCAGCAGGACCCTGAAGAACAGTTACGTCTTCAACATCATCCGGGTTAATATCATTTGAACTTGGAATGATAGTACCATCTACAACATATAGAGCACCACCACCAACTCCGAGTCCGTTCTCACCACGTAAGCGGATAAGTGTTTCCACACCTAATTTACCGGCAGACTGGCTACGAACCTGTGCACCAGCAATTTTACCGGCAAGCGCATTATTAATGTTGTTAGTACGAATAGTATTTAACTGTTCAGAACTTACGTTTTGAACATTAGAAGCAGTACTTCTGGCTACTCGTTTAGTGCCAAAGGCACCGGTAACAACAACTTCTTTAAGTTCTGAAGTATTGCCTTTTTCCATAACGGTGTTTAAAACTGTTTGAGTACCTACAGGTATTTCAAGAGTTTTAAAGCTTGCACCTGAAATTTCAAGTACATCACCATTTTTAACATTAATGGAATAGGAACCATTTTGATCTGCAGATACCCCAACTTTAGAGTTTTTAATCTTTACAGTTGCAAAAGGCACCGGATTACCGTCTGTATCGGTAACCTTACCGGACACCACCCGGCTTTGTGCAAACGCCAATACCCCGCAGAGCATAAGCATTGTAAACAGTGATAAAAATCTTCTCATGTGCAATTAATTGAGTTTAATGATGTGTAAAAATAAGGATATTTTCTTAACGCCAAAATAATGTTAAAAAAATATTTAGAATACAATCCTATATAAATGGACAATTACAGGAGCGAAAAAGCTGCTTGTTTACTTGAAAATTGTTAAAATTTATAACTAACCTGTAGCTTTAATTCAGATTTTTTATTCCCCTTTATCTCATCCAGCCCAGTACCAATAAGGGTTTTGTTAGAAAAAAGGGTTTGGGCCCACCTTAGCCAGATTGTGAGTTTTTTGTTAATATCATAGGCAGCATTAATATAATATCTATACCCTTTATCATAGAAAACCGGGATAGAAAAACTATTTAAAACATCATTTTCATAGGCGTATAAACGGCTATTATAACCATCTGTCTCAAAATATTGAAGCCGGATATTGCAAGAATAGGGTTTCAAAACGGGTTTATAGAGCAGATCAAAGTAAGCCAGGTATCCTTTTTCAGGTGCCTTTCCTTTAATATCAAACCAAAGCATTTCAACCCGGTTGCGAAGAATTAAAGACGGGCTTATTTTAAAGTTAATATGTGTTCGCCAATTCTGCTTTGGCTGGGCAATTACCGGGGACAAGGTAAGTTCGTCCTGATTTATATTTATTGATTTGGTTTCATTATGGTAACGGGTATATATTTCTAATTGCTTATTAGGATTATAATTTAACTGAATAAAAAGGTCAGTTCCTGCCGAAGGCATATTAACCCTGTACTTTAGCCAGGGAAATGAATAAAAATCAGCATAGGCATCAATCCGCCAGAAGCTATTAGGCCGCACCGTTATTCCAATGTAAAACCCCTTTTCATTTACCGGAGTAGTGTTTTCAGTAAATGCAGTAGTATATAAAGATGTATATGATTTTGATATATTCCGGTATAATAAACTCATATCAACTGTAGGTGACAAGGCTATCAAAATTCCACCAATAAACGCTTTTTCAAACTTTTGGTTTAATGCTGCTTCGCCGAAAACATGAAAGTTTTTATAGGTAAAACTAAAATCCACACTGTAATTGGTAAATGACTTTCCGGTAATGGCATATTTATTATAAGGTTCGCCGGTTTTTATTAATGGCAATTTAAATTGGAAACGCATTACATTTAAACCAAGGTGCAAATTATGATACTGATAAGAAATATTACCGCCAAAAGCCAGTTGACGTTGAGCAGCTTTATCTGCTATTTCACTTTTTGTCCGATGATAACCCGATGTTTGAAAAGAGGATACATGATCAGGCAGGGCCTCTATGCTGTCTGTAACTAAATTTGCATCAATTTTTTTATAAGAAACTAAAATAGTGGCTTGCCATTTACTTTTAGCCAACGTGATACCAATACCCCGATGAAAATTAATTTCACCGGATGAATTATAAGGACGAAGAATTTCTGCCTGTCTTTTTATATTGATCACATCGGCAGTTTTTTTAAATGCAAGGCTTTGCCATTGAGTTAACCCCTGCCCCAGGTTTACCGTAAAATCACCAAGTGCAAAAGATTTAATGATGCCGATATGACTGGCAAATAAATGAAAAGAATAAAAATCAAATCCCAATTTTTGCTTGCCTTTAAAAAACTGTTCTCCCGCATCTTTTTCTCCTGTGATACCGAACTGTAACAATTGTTTGTAAACATATTTATACCGGAATAATATTTTCTGGGGTGAGCCCAAATAAAAATTTGTTTCAGGGGAGCCTTTTAGCAAATACCCCTTTGACTTTTCCAGTACCCGGCTAATCCTTATCAACACATTACGTTGACCATGTTTAAAACGATCGAGATAATTTTTTATAAAATCAGTATGCATACTAACCGTTATATATGGACGAATTTTATGAATTAGTTGAAGGTTCCATAACGGTACCGCCTGTAACTCGTAAATGCTGAGCAACGGACCCAACAATTTACGGTAAGCAATCAATTGCTGAATTTGTAATGGATTTAATATCTGAAGTTTTGCCAGATTATCTTCGGAAGCATTATTTAAGTTAAGCGGATTCTTTAAATACTCCTGTAATTGCTGCAGGTAGGTGTCATCCTCTGTTTCATTGTCTTCATTATGTTCAGTTGCATTTTCCATCTTTTGCTCAAGAACAGAAGTAGCAGGCTCAACAACCTGTGCAACTACCGGGTAACCGGTAAAAAAGAAAGAAGCTATGATCAATAAAGATCTCATTTCGCCTTACTTTTAAAATTCATAATCAATGATATACCTGGCGAAAAACCCAAACGGGAGTGATAACTTGCGGCAACGTCTAAACGTAGATTTTTCAAGCTTACACCGGCACCAAAAAACAAACTCGCTGTTGAACTGCTGATACCTAACCGTACAAATAATTGCTTTTTAAAATGATACTGTACGCCGGCAATAATATTTACAGGTTTATCTTCTTCTTTGATGATCTCTGCTGCAACAAAAAAATTATCAGATGCATCATAACCCAACCCCGCCTTATAGGCAGCAGCTAGTTTTTCTTTATTTGTTTTACCCAATTTCACACCAATTGGATTGTATACATGCACCCCGCCCTGCAGCTTTTTTGTAAAATGCATAATTATTCCAGCTTCAAAATTTATTGAACTGGCATTACTATACGCAGGAATACGGTACCCATAATAATTAAATTGAACACCCATATCTACCCTGGGGCCCAGGTGCCTACCATAGGCAAGTCCTATTTTATTTTCATTAAAATTTTTAAACCCCGAGTAATTGATTTGAATTCCAAAATTTCCCAGCTTTGTGGGTAATGAAGCAGCAATAATGTATGAACTGGTGGCAGATAACATAAACCTCCTTTCACAAAATAAACCAACACCGGCCTGCTTTACATTTGCCAGTGCCGCCTGATTACCTGTAAATGAAAAAGGGTCAGCCTGCTTGTCACTGTAAGTACTTAAACCTGTATAGGGCATTGAAACAGTGTACCTGAGTGATTGTGCAGCAACCGGCAAAGAAAAAATTAATAACATACAGATAAAAGCTATCGCTGTTTTTATTTTCATTTTAGGGCAGGTAGATTAATTACAAAACAAGGTAGAAACTAATTTGAAAAATTACAGACGTTTTTTACACAGAATTTTATGAGGAAATAGTTGTTTACTTTTGCACCATGCAAATTTTAGATGGGAAAATTGTTTCACAGGCAGTTAAAGACAGTATTAAAGAAAAAATAATATTGCTAAAAAAAGAAGGTAAAAAAACACCACACCTCGCCGCTGTGCTTGTTGGCAGTAATGGTGCAAGTGAAACCTATGTGGCCAGTAAAGTAAAAAATTGTGAAGAAGTTGGATTCGTAAGCAGTTTGTTTCGGCTTGATGAACATATTGATGAAGCTGTGCTGATCACAACAATTGAAAAACTGAATAAAGATGAAGACATTGATGGAATTTTAGTGCAATTGCCATTGCCCAAACATATCAGCGAAGAAAAAATAATTAACCTCATCAACCCGCAAAAAGATGTGGATGGTTTTCATCCGCAAAGTGTGGGAAAAATGGTACTTGGAATGCCCACATTTATCCCCGCTACCCCATACGGCATAATGTTAATGCTGGAACACTATAAAATTGAAACCAGTGGTAAACATGCTGTTGTTATTGGTAGGAGTAATATTGTAGGCCGGCCGATCAGTATTTTGCTGAACAGCAATTCTAATCCGGGAAACTGTACAGTAACGGTTTGCCATAGCCACACAAATAATTTAAAAACCATCTGCCTCCAGGCTGATATCATCATTGCAGCGCTTGGTATTCCGGAATTTTTGAAAGCAGATATGGTAAAAGAAAATGCTATTGTGATCGATGTGGGTATTACCAGGGTGCGGGACAGTACAAAAAAATCGGGTTTTGCCATAAAAGGCGATGTCGATTTCATAAACGTTGCGCCTAAGTGCAGTTATATTACACCCGTACCCGGAGGTGTAGGGCTGATGACCATTGCTGCGTTGCTAATGAATACATTTGAAGCAGCAAAAGGAAAGCCGGCAATTGGCAATTAGCAATTGGCAAATCAATTCAAGCTTTGAGCCGTTTTTCTATTGCCTATTGTCCATTGCACATTGCCTGTTAAAAAAAATAAATGATTAAAAAAAAAATATCATCAATAGCAACTATCTCCCTTCCGGTAATGGAACATTTTTATACCTTACAGGGTGAGGGTTTTCACCAGGGAAAAGCTGCTTATTTTATCCGCCTGGGCGGCTGTGATGTTGGCTGTGTGTGGTGTGATGTAAAAGAAAGCTGGGATGCAGGTAAACATCAAAAAATGGAAGTTGAAAGTTTAAGGTTGAAGGTTGAAGACACCCCGGCACAAATAGTTGTTGTAACAGGCGGTGAACCGTTGATGCATAATTTAGATGAATTAACTGCCGCATTACGATCATCAGGTTTAAAAACAAATATAGAAACATCAGGTGCTTATCCATTAAGTGGTAAATGGGACTGGATATGTTTGTCGCCCAAAAAATTTAAAGCGCCACTGCCTCAAATTTTGCCCGTTGCAGATGAATTAAAGATCGTTGTTTTCAATGCATCCGATTTTGAATGGGCCGAAAAATATGCCGCCCTTGTTTCAGTTGATTGTAAATTATTTTTACAACCCGAATGGGATAAAGCCCATATTGTTACGCCTTTGATCATTGACTATATTAAACAACATCCTCAATGGGAATTGTCGTTGCAGTTACACAAGTATATAAATGTGCCATGAGAAAAATTAAGAATTAGGGTGATTGTGTAGCCAGAAAACAAGCTTGTTTTGTCATGCTGAGGAACAGCCTGTCCCGATTATTTCAGGAAAGCATCTCAAGAGATTCTTCCTGCGTTAGAATGACAAACTTGTGTTCTGGCAATACATATGCCAAAATAAATAATTACTAATTATTACAGAACAGATGGTAATTTTTGTTTTCTACAGTTTAGCTGAAATGTAACCCGGATTTTAACATTGCCATTAATTTTTATCGCGTATTTCCATTTATCTTCATTCACAGAATTCAATTACAATGCGAAGCAACTATTTATTCCGTTTTCTATTACTATTTATCATTTACCATTTATCATTTAACATTGCTACAGCCCAATGGTATGACCCTGATAAGGTTAATAAAAAAGCAGGTGAAATATATGCTGTTGCCTATGAAGAAGCAGTTGAAGGAAAATACGAAGCAGCCATACAGCATATCAATGAAGCCCTGGTTATTGATCCCCAATTCGTAGATGCTTATCTTTCCCGTGCAGGCGTTTATGCAAATTTAAAAAACTACGCGGCCTCAGTAAAAGATTTTGAAAAAGGATTGCAAATGGATGCCGTTTATTCAAAAACCTTTTTTCTCCCCTACTCTATTTCATTGGCAGGTGCAGGCAATTTTAGAAAGGCGCTTGATATTGTCAATGAATTTTTAAAAAATCCAACGCTTAACCAGCAAAGTATAAAAGCAGGCAATTACAGAAAAAGCGTTTACACTTTTGCGGTAGAATATGAAATAAAACACCCGATAAAAGATTATGTATTTACCCCACAGAACCTGGGCGACAGTATTAATTCTGCGGCACTGGAATATTTTCCATCACTAACCATTGACGGCAGTAAAATGATCTTTACCCGTAGGCTAAATAATGACGAAGATTTTTATGAAAGCAATTTTATCAAAGGCAACTGGAGCCTTGCAAAACCCCTGGGAGGAAAAGTAAATACTAATTTAAATGAAGGTGCACAAAACATTTCACAGGACGGGCAGTTATTGGTATTTACGGGTTGTAATTATCCCGAAGGACAGGGCAGTTGTGACTTGTATTTTTCGATAAGAACCAATACCGGCTGGAGTGAGCCACAAAACCTGGGGGCAGTAGTCAATACCGATTTCTGGGAATCATCACCCTCACTTTCACCGGATAAAAAAGATCTGTCATTCCATAACCTATATGGC
>JAYVUE010000035.1:0-4809 GCA_043788195.1 Chitinophagaceae bacterium | reverse complement strand
GTTAAGTGCTACGTTCGACAATGCGCTTACCGGGCTTGCTTATCTCAACAACAATAAAGTAGATATACTTTTTTTGGATATCAATATGGATGAGCTAACCGGTATTGAGTTGTTGCAAAGCTCTAAAATAACCAGCCAGGTTATCATTACTACTGCTTACCAGGAATATGCATTAAAAGGGTATGAACTGCAGATAACAGACTATCTGCTAAAGCCGTTTGCATTTAATCGTTTTTTGCAGGCTGTAAATAAAGCGCAGGAAAATATAGCCAATCGTAATTCAGATGCACAACCGGATTTTATTTTTGTGAAAACGGAAAACCGGTTGGAAAAGATCATGCTCAACGAAATCGTGTACATTGAAGGTATGAGAGATTACCTGAGAATTCACACAGTGAATAAAAAGCTGATGACTTTGCAGAATTTTAGTGAGTTTGAAAAATTGATTCCTTCAAGTTTGGTATGCAGGGTGCACAAGTCGTACATGGTCGCACTAAATAAAATTGAATCCATAGAACGTAGCAGAATAAAAATTGCAGATCAGATGATCCCCATTTCAGAAACCTACAAAGAGCTTTTCTTTCAGCTCATCAATGCCAGGTCATAATTCTCCAATTATTTGGCAGTATAAAATCCGTATTTCGCAGACATCCTAACCGCCTTTGCATAGCTGAATTGTAAGGCTTTTTCCCTTCATATACTTTTGTGATGAATTAAAAATTTAAACAATTAAAATCAGCAATTAAATCAAAAAATCATGAAACAGTTATTAAAAACTTGGAAAATTTCATTGGCAACAGCATTGATCTTTTCTCTGCAAATCACAAAATCATTTGCGCAAAAAACTTACATGTCACCTCTTATCAACGTAGTGAACAGCAATTTCAATTATGGCGATGCAAACAGTGCGATGAAGTCGTATAAAAAAGATGCAAGGGGAATTATGGCGGGTGCAACCTTCCAGGCTGGCATTACACCTGCATTTTCTGTAGTTGCAGAAACTTATTTTGTAATGAAAGGCGCTACATTAAAAGCCGATAATCCACTTACAGTTAACAAGTCAACATTGCGTTTGTATAATGTAGAAATACCTGTATTGGCACGTGTGCATATTAGTCATTTCTACATGAATGCTGGTGCTTACGTTTCTTACACGATAGGTGGAAGGATAAAGACAGAAAGCTCAGAAACAATTCCTGAGAAGTCAACGGCTATTTCATTCAATAATGTGACAGGTGGTTTTAAGCGTTGGGAATTGGGTGTACAGGCTGGGGCAGGTTACAATTTTCGCATTAAAAAAAGAGCACTGGCACTTGATCTGCGATATGGTTATGGTTTAACCAATGTATCCCAGAATTCGGAAAGATACAATCGCACATTTACCATGAGCATAATTGCTGTTAAACCATGGAAGAAAAATCCGTTTGGAAGAAATAAAAAATCATAGTAAAACATACGTTCAACTACGTTGTAAATTTTAACAGATGAAAAGAATATATTCAAATAGAAAAACCGGAGTAGCCGCTGCTGTATCAATGAAACGGGCGACGATGAGTTCAACACGGAAGCACGCCCTGGCAGCGGGTGTGCTCTACTTACTAACTTTTGTCTCGGTTCCAACCATAGCTCTTTACGGTGTGGTACATGGACAAAACTATATACTCGGTCCGGGGCCCGATACTTCTGTAATCATTGGCGGCATCCTGGAGATAATTGTTGCTCTTACAAGTATCGGTACGGCGGTAGCACTGTACCCGGTTCTTAAAAAGCAAAACGAAGGGTTAGCTTTGGGGTTGGTCGGCTCCCGTGTACTGGAAGCCGGAACCATCTTCGCAGGTGTCATGTTCCTGCTTACGGTTGTGAGCTTGCGGCAGACTGGAGCCGGTCCTGGAGCATTAGTTACCAGCAAAACACTGGTCACCATGTATGACCGAATGTTCCTGATCGGACAGAGTTTCATGCCGGCTATCAACGATATACTGCTTGGCTTCTTACTGTACCAGTCACGCCTGGTGCCACGAGGTCTTGCTCTGATCGGCCTCCTTGGTGGCCCCGTGCTCATAGCTGGCGATATATCTGTGCTGTTCGGACTCATTGGTCAGCATGACCCAACGACTGCGCTATTCGCTGTTCCTGTTGCGTTGTTTGAATTTTCGCTGGGCATCTACCTCATAGTCAATGGCTTTAAATCAAAAGCAACAGAAGATGAAGACACTGATGAAATTATACAATTCGGACGGGATTGAAAAAGCAAAACAAAATCAAGCTAATATCTATCAGCATATCTAAACAATAAAAATGTATAAAAGACAATTTAAAACTTATCAGCTTTTTTTCTTACTTGCTTTTGCATTTCCTGCTTTAGGCAGTGCACAAACCAATAAAAAGGAGATTGTCAACATTAATGCGCTGATTGATTCTTTGACTAATACGCTAAATGGCCATTATGTTTTTCCAGATAAGGCAAAAAGCATATCTACGTATTTAGAATCTCAACTAAAGAAAAATGCATACGCCAATGAACTGCAAAATCCGCAGGAACTTGCTGAGCAATTACAAAAAGATATTTCTAAAATGCATCATGATCCCCACATGCACATTAATTACGATCCCGGATTTCATGTACAGCAATACCTGGCTCCAACAAAAGAAGAAATAAACCAAACAAAAAAATATTGGAAAGAAAATAATTATGGATATACAAAGGTTGAGATCCTTCCTGGAAATATCGGTTACTTTACTTTTAATGTATTTGTAGATGATGTAGAAAGTGCTAAGCCAACGATTACTTCGGCTCTAAGGTTTTTATCAAATAGCAGCGCTATCATAATCGATTTAAGAGAGAATTACGGTGGAAGTCCAGCTATGGTAAGCCAAATAGAAAGCTTCTTTTTTAAAGAAAAAACACACATGAATGATTTGATCAACCGCTCAGCTAATGACACTATATTCTTTTATGCCGAACCGGCAAAGGCAGATAGTTTAAATCTTGTAATGCCCGTATATATTTTAACCAGTCATCACACTTTCTCTGGCGGAGAAGATTTTAGTTATGGAATGCAAAAGGCAAATAGAGCAATTATTGTTGGAGAAACTACAGGTGGCGGCGCACATCCTCAAATGCCTTTTTCCCTAGGACAGGGTTTTGTTATTTCCATTCCGTTTGCCCGTTCAATAAACCCTGTAACTAAAACAGATTGGGAAAGCACAGGTGTAATACCAGATGTAAAAGAGAAAGCTCCGAATGCATTATTTACAGCCCAGGAACTCATTTTTAAAAATCAAATGCTGACTTCAAAAGATGAAAAAGAAAAAAACAAAAGCGAATTTTACTTGTATTCACTTTTGTCAAATAATGAAATTAAAAACACGCCTTTAAGTATTTTGTCGCAGCTCTTAGGAACTTATCCTGACGTTACAATCTATCTTGACAAAGGAAAGCTTCTATGTAAAAACAATGATGACAAAAACGTTTCTGAATTAAAGCAGATAGCTAACAACCGGTTTAAAATTGACAAGAATGCACAGATAGAGTTTTTCAAAAATAGTAAAGGACAGTTTTCTTCAATTAAGATTTATCTAAGTGATGGAAATGTTTTTGAACAAGTAAAAAAATTATAAGTAATACTGAAAGCAAAAATGAAGAAACTGACAGAATCGGGTATTACTTCAGATAAATACTATCGAACTCATCTTTTTTGCTACCTCACAGCCAGATACCCTTATATTTTTGTATCAGGTAATAGTTAAATTTTAAAAACACATCATGGAAAATAAAAGCATAAAACAAAAACTACTCCATAACCCATTCGTAAGAATAGTTTCCGGGCTTTTAGTCTGTTTTGCAGTATTTATTATAATGCAGAATATGGCAGCAAAACTCCTTAGCTTAACCGGTCTTGATAAAGATTTTAGAAATCTATTTAAAGGAATAATGGCTTCAGTTGCAGTGATAATTGCGTATAAGTTCCTTTACAGAAAGATAGAAAACCGGTCGGTCACCGAAATGTCCTTACAAGGAATTGCGAAGAATCTGTTGCTGGGAACATTGATTGGAGTGGTTCTGCAATCCCTCACCGTCCTGGTGATTTATCTTAATGATGGCTTTCAGGTGGATGCAGTCAATCCTGTTTCATTTATAATTATTCCTTTTACTGTTGCATTCACTGTTGCCATTTTTGAAGAAATTTTGATCCGGGGAATACTTTTTAGAATAATAGAAGAAAAACTGGGCAGTTATATTGCCTTAATTATTTCAGCAATAATTTTTGGAGGCTTGCATCTCATCAATTCCAACAGTTCTTTGGTTTCTGCAACTTGTATTGCAATTGAAGCAGGACTTTTGTTGGGTGCTGCATACATTTATACAAGAAATTTATCGTTCCCCATTGCCATACATTTTGCCTGGAATTTTATGCAATCAGGCATATTTGGAGCTATTACTTCCGGCAACGAACAAACAAATAGTTTATTCACAACGAAGATTACGGGGCCAACACTTATTACCGGAGGGGCATTTGGACCTGAAGGAACGATTCAGGCAATCCTGTTTTGTTTAATAGCCACGATAATTTTTATGTACCTGAATGTGAAGAGGAACAAATTAATAAAACCTTATTGGAAAAGATAACAGCTATCCAATAATTACTTAAAAAATAAAATCACTTTTTTAAATTAATTAAAAAAACCAAATAATTATGGAACAGCAACTAATCAAAATGCACAAAGATCTGGTATTTCTTAAATGGTATGCAGGCGTTTTAACTTTGCTTTTAGTAGTCGCCAGTTTCATAGCCCTTACCAATACCG
>JAYVUE010000034.1:0-33951 GCA_043788195.1 Chitinophagaceae bacterium | reverse complement strand
ACGAACAGTACCCTCATTTACATAAACAACTGGCTATTGCCATATTATTTTTGCCCACATTTGTATTCTGGAGTTCGGGTATATTGAAGGATTCATTATGCACTGGTGCCATTGGATGGCTCACCTATGGATTATATGAGGTATTATATAAAAAGAAAAATTTTTTCAAAAATTTTATTGCAATACTTATATCAGGTTATGTACTTATTTTATTAAAAATTTACATCCTGGTTGCTTATGTTCCTTTTCTTTTATTATTCCTTGCACTTAAAAATGTTAACCTCATCAGAAGTGTATTTTTTAAGTTTACACTGGGTATTGGTTTACTGGTTGGTATTATGTTCGGTTTCACAAAGATCATGAAAGAATTACAGGGCTCAATGAAAAAATATGCCGGCCAGGGAATTTCTAAATCGATCCAGGGGTATCAAAAAAACTATGCGGCACAGGATAGCTGGGCAGAATCAAATTTTTCACTGGGGGTAGAATTTGATGGATCGGTAACAAGTCTTATTAAAATGGCTCCGGCTGCTGTTATTGCTACCTTATATCGTCCTTTTATCTGGGAAACCCGAAAACCTTCCACATTGCTTTCATCACTTGAAAGCCTTGCTATAATGTTATTTACATTACAGGTGTTTTTTGTAGTAGGCCCTGTAAAATTTTTTAGAGCACTTAAAGACCCCGCTATAATGTATTGCATTTTATTTTCTTTATTGTTTGCATTATTCGTTGGTGCAACCACGCCTAATTTTGGTACACTTTGCCGTTATAAAATTCCCTGTATGCCTTTTTATATCATTTCATTATTCCTGATCATGGATAAATATGGCAAACTAAAATTAAAAAGCAGCCCCTTTAATAAGGTGGCTGCGTGATCTCAGAGGGTTATTCTTTTAATAGCTATGTTTTATACATTAGCTGTTCTTCTTGTACGAAATATTGTAAACGGGTTGAGTATTGCTGTCCGAATATTTTTCAGGTAATTATTTAAGCCATTGTTAATTGGAAATATTTTTCTGCTTTGTAATTTTGTTAAGATCAATGCGGGTGTTTCTTTAAAATTATTGCCAAAAGCATCAGCTGCAGGCCAAAATAAGAAGCCCAGTTTTTTCATTTTATCAGTTTTCTGATATAGCAGTACCAATCCTGCAAAAGCGATAAGAAAACAACTGTAGTGTAAAAGTGCCAGGGCTTTATTATTGAACTTTGCCTGGTGCACATGAAAACGATTACGTACATAGTAATACATTTTCCAGCCGGTTTTGTATTCCCAATCCTGTTTTATTGTAAATGCTGAAGATGGATGATAATGTATACTATTGGATACTGTACAAACAGGTATCTGATTACGGTTAACGATTCTGTAATAGTATTCTGTTTCGTCGCCCCACAGAAAATATTTTGGCTGCGGAACACCTACCCGCTCAATGATACGCCTGTGCAACAGGGTGCCATTAAAAGGGTGTCCGATACCTTCAATAACTTTACAATTAACCTCATCAAGTGTTTTATAATGCCTTGTTTTCCAAACAAATGATTTTTTATCTTCTTTATCAATCACTGCACAATTCATCAACCGCAGGTTGCCATCATCGGCTGCCAGCAAATTTTCCAAAGCATCTTCTTTCGGATAGCCGTCATCGTCCATACACCATATCCAGGAATACCCGTTTTGGTATGACCAATTTATACCAGTGCTGAAGCCACCACCCGAACCCACATTATTTTGAGAAATAAAGAAAATATCAGACTGCTGCTTTAACCATTTTTCTGTAGAATCGGAACTGCCATTATTTACAACTAAAATAGCGTCTAAACGGCGGGTTTGCTTACGCAATGCAGCAATGCATTCTGAAAGTAGAGCCTGACGGTTGTAAGTTACAACCACGGCAATTACCTTTTCCATAGGACGAGGTATTTGGTTTATTAAATAGAATTTTGGACCCTATTATAACGGATTATTATTGTGGTTATTGTTTAAAATTGTAAAAAACAGGTTGTTTTTTAATCCTATTAGGTTGATTGTAAGGGAATAGAAGTAGATCGGGGGATTAAGCAACTGATATGAAGAGTTTATATTATTTTTTCCCTTTAACTATTCTGTTGTAGAAATATTGACTGATAGTGGGATGATACCACAACCGGCTTTCACCTGAAGTATCTTTAAGGTGCAGGTCATCATTTAAAATAGTTAAAATAGCCGATTTTATTAATGGTAAGCCAGTGGCCAATTGAAGCAAGGGGTAGGTTACAAAATTATCTTTTGGGGTAATGGTTATCGTTTTTTGGGCTATTATAGCACCCGTATCTATTCCGGGATCTACAAGATGAACAGTTACACCGCAGTTTTCAGGTTCATTATTTACCAGGGCCCAATAAGCACCATGAACACCCCTGTACTTTGGAGTAATGCCTGCATGTATATTAATGAATTTTGAAGAAACACAATTAAGCACTTGTGAAGAAATTATTCTTGTTCCATTTACGATCACCAGGTTCGGTTGCAGGCTTTGTAAAATTTGAATGCAGTTTTCGTAATTCACTGATTGTACCTGTATTATTTTTTCGAACGGCAAAGCGATATTGTCCATTGCATACTGCAGCAATATTTCTTTTTTGCGCCTTTTAGAAAAAAGATCAAGGAATTTTACGATCAAGAGTTGAAATAAAATTTGCCCGGATACTTTTACTATACCCAGTTTTTTGATCCTTTTTTTTAAGAATTGTTTTTTACTTAGCGGCTCCTCAAGAATAATTGCAGTAACGTTAAAATCTTTTATTAAAGCATTATATAGAATGTTTGTAGAGATCCCTTTCCCCGCCAACAGCACTATTTTTGGACTATTCATTAATTAAACTTTATCTGCTCTGCCAATTCTGTCATACCAACACTTTTAAAGGAATATTTTGCAGCCAATTTTTGATAATGTTCTAAGATATTTTCCAAAAATTCCAGGTTTTCGGAAAGATTTATCCCAAAATTATGCGGATGCCACCACAAATGATAAGTTAACCCGTTTTTAGCTGCATGTGTCATGCTGTTGGTTATTCGTCTTAATCTCAACCAATCCATAAAAGCCCATCTTTTAGAATAAGGCCTTAAAAAACGGCTTGCCGCAATATTACAAGGTTCATCATCTTTCATTGTAGGAAGTGCATAACAATGTTGGCCACTTAAATTGAAGTAAGCATCTATCAGCCTATTAGCTCTGCGAAAAATAGTTTCACTATCATAATCTTTAGCTTTGTATAGCCATGAAACTTCATTTCCCCTATAAGAAATGATCCCTTCTTCTTTACAAACTTTTAAATAAGCTTCGTTGTATTGATTGCGTGGAAATACAAAACTTTTTAATGTAACGCCATTTTTTTCAGCAATACGTTTAGCCGCTCTCAGGTCGTCCCTGAAATCTTCAATGGTTTGTCCGGCCTCCAGGCAATAATAATGTGAAAAAGTTTGGCAGCCGATTTCCTGGCCCGATTGCTGGATCATTTTAATCAATGATGGCGCAAAATGAAAAAGATCATCTGTTTCATCTCTGCCAACCTCTTCAAAATGTCCCTCGTATGGTGATAAGTGTTTATCAGCATATTTAGGCTTCCTGCCTGGTAAACCCTCCAGCATTTCTTCCTTATTATTAAAAAATAAAAGGCCTACTGTTGCAAAAGTGGCATGGATCTGATATTTATTAAACAAATGAAGTAAGCCTGGTATCACAGCCCTTACGCCCAAAAGATGATTTCGATATTGATCAATTTTCAAAACATCACGAACCCCCCAATAAATTTCAAAATCAAGCGATATCACAAAATTTCCATTTTCCATCAATTCCGATATTACTACTTTAAAAAAAATATCTATTAAATGCCAAAAAATAAGATCCGTATTTATTTAGATAAATCCAATTACAGGCTAGCGTATATAGCTGCAAATATAAGTTTCTAATTTTCAGTATTTGGAAAAACAGGAGGCTTTTGTTTATTTGCCAAAGCTGACAAAAAAGCTTTTGAATAATTTAATGCTTCCCCAATTACATGGTGCATATCCATATAACGATAGGTAGCCAGCCTGCCCAGGAATGAAACCTTTTCCAGTTCAGTTGCTTCGTTTCGGTATTTCAATAACTTTTCCTTATCCTGAACCTGCCTTATTGGATAATAGGGAATATCTGTAGCAGTTGTTTCCTTACTAAACTCTTTAAAGTAAATAGTTTTATCATGTTGCTCCCAGTTAGCAAAATGTTTATGTTCTGTTATCCTGGTATAGGGTATGTCTGCATCACAATAATTCATTTGAGCAGTGCCCTGAAAATCGCCATCAGCACAATATTTTTCAAAAGTTACTGTCCGGTAACCCAACCTGCCGTATTTAAAATCAAACCAGGCATCTATTGGCCCTGTAAAAAAAACATGGTCGTACCCGGTACTATCCATGCCGGTTTCAAATTTTTTATTAAGGTGGATATTGATTGAAGGATGTTCAGTTAATTTCTGGATCAATGCCGTATAACCCTCAACAGGGATACCTGTAAAAATATTATTGTGATAGTTGTCATCATAATTAAAACGCACCGGGATCCTTTTTAAAACAGAAGCAGGGAGTTCTGTGGGCTCACAACCCCATTGTTTTTTGGTATAGCCATAAAAAAAAGCATAGTATAATTCTTTGCCAATAAATGACAATGCCTGTTCTTCAAAATTTTGTGGGTCTTTAATTGATTGGTCAGCCAATGATGATAAAAACTCTTTTGCCTGGTCTGGTGTAAATGATTTTTGAAACAACTGGTTAATTGTATGCAAATTAACCGGCAGTGAATATACTTTGCCGTTACTCATAGCTTTTACGCGGTGTACATAAGGCCTGAATTCAATAAAACTATTTACAAAATCCCATATTTCTTTTTTATCTGTATTAAAAATATGAGGGCCATACTGATGCACCATTATGCCGGTTTCACTGTCACGTTGAGTATGACAATTGCCGCCAATATGTGCCCTTTCATCCCATATTTCTATAGAACAATCCGATTTTGTTGCCAATTGATTAGCGAGTACTGCCCCTGAAAAACCCGACCCGATAATTAGATATTTATTACTCATGCTGTAAATGTAAAATAAATCTGTTGCAGTCAAATAAAGATTCAACTGCGATCTTAACCGTTCAATATCCTGTTATAAATATTATGATATTTTTCAACCGCCTCATCCAATGAATAAAAATCTTTGGCACCCTGCCTGATACGGGCTGTATCATACTTATGCCCTGATACGATCCGTTCAACTGCATTTGAAAATGATGAGTCATCAAATTGATCCAGTACAATTCCGGAATCATACCTATTAACTATTTCCTCCACATCTCCAACACCACTATTAGTAATTAAAGGTATGCCCATAGCCATTATCTCGCCATGCTTTGTAGGTGAAGAAGATTGCTTGGAATAACAAGGCCGGATAAAGAAAATAGAATATTGGCTCAGCGATAGCAGTAAAGGTATCTGTACCCTTCCCGATTTTTTTGTAATGATCTTTTCGGGTAATATGCCGGCTTTTATAGCCGCGGCAATAATTTCATCGTGGCGGTGAGGTGATATAAAAAGAATTCTTGTATTCGGTTTTTTATCGCACAATATTTTACAAAACCGCATCATTTCATCCGTTAGATACCATCCGCCAATGGAGCCCAGGTAGCTTACTAAAAATTCATTATCTGCTATATTTAATTCTTTTTTTACTGCCTCCTGTTGATCTTTACTGATCACTGATGGATCAAATAATTTCAGATCCGTACTGCAGGGAATAACTTCCAGCGGAATTTTTTTATTATAAGCCGGCCATTGTTGAATTATTTTTTCTGCAGCATAAGTAAGGCAAACTATTCCATCACTGTAGTTAATTGCTTCTGTTTCTTTTCTTTTAAAAAAATTATATACAGTTCTATACATTGGGTTCTTTAGTTTCCACATGCCGCCATCAACCCTGCTATCGGCATAAAATTCCCTGATATCGTTTAAAAATTTTACGCCAGTTCTCTTTTTCAGCCAAAGGCCAACTAATGCAGGTACTCCGGGGCGTGTATGTACAATACTGATCTTATTCTTTCTGTAAATTTTCATTGCTGCCCGTCGCAGTTTGACTATATCAATTAGTGTAGAAAATACCGGGGGAGTTTTGGTGTAAGGTAACGTGCTCCAGTTAATATTGTATCCCTGCAGCATTTCATTTACCAGTTCCCTGTTATTAACTAATGCCTGTTTTTTTTCGCAACTCAATAAAAATATTTCAAAACCCCGTAGGCTGAGGCCCTGTAAATAAGGTATTACCTGGCTTTGACCTAAGGGGTCTGTCATGCCATCATAGGAAATGAAAAGTATTTTTTTTGCGGGAGCATCCATACTTTAATTATTGTTCATCCATTTATCGTACCACATCTGAAACATGAGTAAATACCATATTTTTTCGGCTCTTTCAATTTTTCCCTGGTAAAACGATTGTCGTATCCGCTGCACTTCCTGGCTATTGAAAATATTTTGCCGGGTAATAAAATCATTATCAAAGTATTGATCAACAAATGGCTTCAGATCATTGAGTAACCAATCGGCAATTGGTATCCCGAATCCCATTTTTGGGCGGTCGATCATTTTTTTTGGAATATATTTATGTACTATTTCTTTAAGGATAAATTTTTTATTGCCATTATTATATTTGTATTCATTGGGTAACTGAGCCGCCCATTCTATGATCCGCTGATCCAAAAATGGTTCTCTTCCCTCTAAACTTACACTCATGCCTGCCCGGTCAACTTTTTGTAAAATGTCATCAAGTAAATAGGTCTGGTAATCAACTGCCAGCATCATTGATAAAGTAGAGTGAAATTCTTTTTGTAATTCCCTGCTGTCAAAGGCCGAAGTGAGTGGTAATATTGAATTTTTGAATAAGCTGGCAATACCCTTATCATTCATTTGTTGTGTGATACTCATTAAAATATTCTGCTCCGAAGGGTTTTTAAAAAGTGTTTTTAATTTTTCATACCGGCTGTGAAATAAATATTTTTTGTTAAGAATAGGAATTGATGCAGCAGGAATTGCATCCATCATAGCCGCTGCCGTTTTGCGCATGAACCCCGGAATATTTTGGAGTTTTTTTCCGTATTTCATTACATAATCATAACGGTTATAGCCAGCAAATATTTCATCCCCGGCATCTGCTGATAAAGCCACGGTAACTTTTTCGCGGGCTATACGGCTAACCAGTGTAGTTGGTATTGCACTGCTATCGGCAAAAGGCTCATCATAGAAATAGGGAAGTTGCGGAACAATTTCAAGCGCTTCTTTATGTGTACAATAAAACTCTGTATGATCGGTTCCCAGGTGATTGGCGATCTCTTTGGCAAATGGCGCTTCATTTAATCCTGCATCAGGTACTCCGATAGTAAATGTTTTTATTTTTTCTGTACTGTCTTTCTGTAATAAAGCTGTTACACAACTGCTATCATAACCGCCACTCAAAAAAACCCCCACGGGCACATCGCTTACCATGCGGTATTGGAAAGCATTGGTCAGCAAACTTTCTGTTTCTGTTATAGCATCTGGTAAACTGATTTTTAACGGAGGTTTATTATACGCATCATAAACATTCCAGTATTGCTGTGTTTGATAGTTTTTTGTTTGCAGGTCAACCTCAAGGAAATGCCCCGGTTTTAATTTATAAGTATCACAGAAAATAGAATGTGGTGTAGGTACATATCCATACTGCATATACGCTGCAACGGCATCTATATTAATTTTTTTCTCAAATTCAGGATGCTGCATTAATGCTTTTAATTCGGATCCAAAAAGAAACAGGTCATTTTTCCAATAATAAAAAAAAGGTTTTACCCCGGCCCTGTCACGGCAGGCAAATAATTTTTGACGGGCTTCATCATAAATGACAAAAGAAAACATACCAATGAATTGTTGTATGGCATTACTTCCCCATTCAGCATAAGCTTGTAAAATAACTTCTGAGTCACTATGACTTTGAAAAATATGGCCCTTGCCTTCCAATATTTTTTTTATTTCGGCGTAGTTATATATTTCACCATTAAAAGTGATATGCAACGTTTGAAAGGTTTTTGGTTGTCTTCCTCCTTCAGAGAGATCTATGATGCTTAGCCGGCGGTGGCCCAATCCAATTACTGCAGCGTTGTTGTTGTAAATAGCATATCCTTCCCCATCCGGCCCACGGTGAGAAAGGGTACGGTTCATATTTTCCAGGATCTCTTTTCCTGTTTTTTTATTAAAATCTACAAATCCCGAAATACCACACATGGTTAAATAAAATTATTGCAACGCAAAGTTAACTTATGCTTTTGAATCAGCATCTTGTAAAACCGAAGTATAAATTTCTCTCAACCCTTGCAAATGCTGCTGTAAAGTAAAATTATTGATCGCTTTTTGACGGGCTTTTTCGCCCATGATTTTTAACTCATCGCCTGATCTTTTCGACAGGGAAGAAAGTTTTTTAACAAGATCATTCACATTCTCTAAAGAAAAAAATTCAGCAATGCCATCACATTGTTCTTTAAAAGACGGGATATCACTTAATAACAAAGGCATTTGCATGGCCATTGCCTCCAAAACACTTAGGGAAAACCCTTCATAGCCGGAGGACATAACATACAGATCGTATTGAGGAATTAATTCTTCAACATGCTTTACTTCGCCTTTTAAAATAACCCCTGCGCCGGTTGCATCAATTTGTTGTTGCAACTGTTGTTGCAAATCGCCTGTTCCGTAAATATGGAGTTCAATGGCTTCATTTTTTAATTGTGCAAATGCCTGTATTAAAAACAAATAATTTTTTTGCGTTCGCAATGCACCTATAGATAATACACGGAAAACAGCTGATGGGTTTTTAGGTTTTGCTTTAGTGATATCAAAGCGATCCGTATCAACAAATGTATATAATGCATAAGCCTTATATGGCTTTACTTTTAAAAAAGATATGTATTCCTGCAATGCACCTTTTGCCACAGCAATGATGATAGTTTTTCTAAACCGGTTGGTAAGATTATCCAGGTAACGGATATACCAGTGTTTATATTCAACTGAAGAAGCAATAAAAGCGTGAATTGTAGTGATCAGTTTAATTTTTTTAGGTACGGCAAGCCTTGCAATTATGGTAGGCCAAAAAAGGTGCGTATGAACAATATCGGGTTTTTCGGTTTTAATTACTTTCCTGAATTTAAAAACGGTAAAGGGTAATGAAAATAATGAGCTGAGGTTAAGACAAATTAATTTATCGCATTTCAATTCATCACCAAAATGGTTCATTGGAAAAAGCGTTACAACAACATTTTCATATTCATTTAATTCCCGGATTACCCTAACCAACATGGTTTCGGCTCCGCCCCTACCCAGATTAAAAATAAAATGAACGATCTTTTTTTTCATTATATGACTGATAAATAAATATTATTTTTTTTCAAACACCACTGCTATATGTGACCCGTTAATGCCTGTTGTCATTTTTTTAATGATGGCGCCAGGCACTGTTACAATAGCCCAGCAGATCATCTTTATTTTTTCTGTAAAAGTATGCCTGCCGGCGGGTGATTTAATTTTTGCCAGGTACTTAGCTTTCAGGTACGCGTAAGTGATGATCTTGCCTTTTACATCATACACAACCTGTTGAATTTCCAGGTTAAAAAGAGGTGCTATGTTTTCAAAAACTGTTTTATTCCACAAACCCATATGATGTGGAGGAAGGTTAAGTGTACAATATTTATCATAGCCCTGGAAATAGGGTTCGTTGTTAGGAACCCCTATAACCAGCTTGCCCCCTTTTTTTAAGGCCTTTAGTGCATCATTAAGAAATGACCTTACGTCATAGATATGCTCTAACACCTGAAACATACAAACCACATCATAATAAGCTGGTTGGCATGCCGCATGATCACTGATCATTTCATTAAAAACATTCAAACCGTTTTTTCGGCATACTTCAACTGCTTTTTCATTTAATTCAAGTCCGGTTACTTCCTTTGCCTTATCTTTTGCCTTACTTAAAAAATTTCCAATGCCGCAACCAATATCCAAAACTTTGTCAGCAGGTTGAATAATATCGAGCGCCAGTTGGTTTTCAAATTTCCAATCATGATAATACCCATCGCCAAGCCGATGTTGTAATGCTGCATAAAATTTACCATCCCCATCCATGCCTTTTGGATGATAAAAGCGATAACCCGTTTGATTGCATTGATAAAGGAAAAAATCATCTCCTGATGTAAAAAAAGATGACACCTCCATATCCAGTTGATCTTTGTAAAGCTTTACTATATCGTTGTTGTGAAAAGTATCTGTAACAGAAGTATCGTTTGTAGCCGTTATAGGGCTATTGGTTTTACTCATTGCTTGGTGTGTTAATCAAAAGGAATCAGGGACACAATATAATAAATACTGTATAACATTACAAAGTTCAGTTAACTGGTTAGTTTTGTACGCATAAAGATGGCTTTGAAATTAAGCCAGGGCAAATTCAATTTACAAACCTGGTTTACTGTAATAAATAAAGCTATAAACAGAAAAGCATACATGATAAGGTTAGCATAGGCTGCCCCCATTGCGCCATAGTTTTTAATAAAATAATAATCCAGTAATAAACAAATTACAGCACTGGCAACCGAAAAAATGATGACCACTTTATTCTTTTTGTAATAAAATAAAAACCCAAGTAGTAAAGCATATAAACCCCAGAAAAAATAACCAAAGGCCTGCCAGGCAACATACGGGATACCTGGATGGTATTGTTTATTAATGAATAAATGATAAATAAATGGAATGGCAACTGAAAGCGCTATTGTACAAAGCAGCAGGAATCCGGCAAACAGGTACTTTATTTTTAGCATCTTCAACTTATTTTCGGGAGTAAGGTTGGTTAAAAACTTATACAACTGGGGCTGATAGGTAAAGAAAAAAGCGCCTACCAGCACATTAATGATAAAAGCAAACTGGTTCGACATAAAATATATTCCCAATTCCCGTTTATCCCCCGGATTAAAATAATTGATCAGGTATTTATCAGTTGAATTTAAAATAAAAACATTGAATTGAAAAAACAGTTGGGATATGCCAAACCGGAATTCTTCTTTCATGTATTTTTTACTGACCCTGAAATGCAAGAGCCCGTTTTTGAAGAAAAAGATCAGGCAAAAAATAAAAACTGCAGCGCCAGTTATCAACCCCGACAATATCCTGCCTTCGGCACCTTTACGTATTTGAATAACGAGTACAACAACCAATGCAATTTCCAAAATATCTTTAACAACAGAAAACCATAAAAAATGCCAGGGCCTGTTGAGTACACGCAAATAAGCTAAAATATTTTCCTGGAATAAATTAAAATAAGAGTAAAACATACCAAATAAAAGCAACCGGAAGGGCACAGTGATAATACCTGAAATAAAATTTCCTGCAATTAAAAAAATGGCCAATAATATCAGAAAAGAAAAACTGGATAAAGCTATTGAGGAATTAAAATAAAGTTTAAACTCCTTATCATCCAGTTTAGAATGCTCCACTACTAAAGAACTGGGCATCCCTAATATTACAAATGGCAATACAAACAATACAAACACACTGTACAAAGAAAGAATACCATTTTCGCCTGGTAAAATATAGTTGGATAAAAAAAAAGCCAATATAGCCATCATCCCCTTGTTAAAGAAAGAGGCGGTGGTATAAATACTAAATGACTTGGCCAGGTGCATATTGAAATTGAGTGTGTATTTTATTTATTATTACACAACGTTTTTTTTATTGATAAAGTTTTTGATGATATTCAAGTTGTTTTTTTAATGCCCTTAACGACAGCCGCGTTTCCATTATTGTATTTTATATTTCCGCCCCACACATCCAGCATTCCGTATTTATGGAACCAATTTACAACTGTAATGATCTTTTGCGGCTGATCAAATTGGGGTGAAAACATATCAAATGTATCCAGTACACATAATTCCCTTAGCCGCTCATAAGGAATATTTTTGGGCAACGTACCATTTATATCACATATGGGTAAAAAGCGGTTCAGCAGTTTCCCTAACCCGATCTTTGAAAAAAAACGGGATGTCTTTATCTGCCAGTCAATATTTTTATCAATTTTCCGGTATAATTTTTCGTGAGACATTTTTTTTGTCCAGGGACGTAAAATGTATTTCGCCTGTAATTTTGTCCACCAGCCATTAATGGGGTAAAAATCAACTACAAGTTCACCACCGGGCTTAACCATTTCGATCAGGGATTGTACAGATCTTTCCACATCAGGCGTATGTTGTAATACACCAATGCAAATTACTTTGTCGAACTGATTTTTTGCAAATGGCATTTCATAAACACTGGCCTGAAAAAGATGAAGCCTGTCATTAGGTCCATTGTTTTTATAATTTGCTTCCACAGCATTGGAATAATCAATACTATAAACATGGCCCTGGGTAAAATCAATAATTATTTGGGTAAACCTGCCTGCTCCTGAACCAACTTCAAGGATATTTTTTCCGGAAAGATCTTCTTTATCCCAACCCGTTTCAGCAAAAAACCGTTCTTTGGAGATATCCAGGTTGCTGGATTTATCTACCTGTGTACCGGCAAATTTATTCCATTGAAAACCAAAATTATCAGTATAGTTATCCTCTTTTACTATACGGTAAGCGCCGTTTATATTTGGAAAAATAACTTCATTGCTATAGGTAAGTCCTTTCTCCGTTGAAATAAGTTGTAACCCTGTAAAAGGATTAACCAATTCAATATCCATAATTATTCTGTTGGAGTAATAAAAATACTACATCGGTGTGGTAGTTAGCATTTTTAGATACAGGTATTTTTGGTAATGCCATAAAAAAAACTATTGTCTATATTGCAGCTAAAATAAACAGGCATTAAGCACCCATTGGTGTTATTTGTATTATCCTGTTTTGATCCGCCACATTAATCACCAATAACCTGTCTGATGCAGTACATAGACATATATGATTACATTTTATTGCCTGTATACTTATTTACTTTTTATTTCATCATTGCTTTAAAATCAAAAAAATATGCCGGAACTGATCTAAGAAAATATTGTATTACTGCCTTTTTTTTACACATGCTGGGCAGTTTTTTGTATTGCATGGTGATTCAGTATTTTTATGGGTATGGTGATTCATTTGGTTTTTACCAGGGAAGTAATTTTATAAGGAAGATAATAACTGCAACCGGCGATCCATTTTCTACTTTTTTAATGTCGGGTAAAGATTTTGAAAAAATTTATGGTATTTCAAGTGACAGTGATTTTATCCTGCCTACGGGCATAGGAATAAATTCCAATCTTACCATAATGAAAATATCTGCCATTTTATCTTACATTTCTTTTAATTGTTACGTGATCATTTCTATGTTTTTTGGAGTATTTGCATTTACCGGGTTATGGAAATTGTATTTAACATTTAACGAGATAGCCGGAACTAAGATGCAAAAAAATTTGGCATTTGCAATTTTGTACACCCCATCTATTTGCTTTTGGGGAAGTGGCTTAATCAAAGATTCTATCTGCCTGGGGTCAATTGGGTTTATTTGCAGTTACCTGTATAAAATATTTATCATAAAAAAAATTGGAATCAGGGAAGTCTTTTTTTTATTTTTATTTTTTTACCTTCTCTTTACTATTAAAACATATTTAGCGACAGTTTTATTTATTTCCCTACTTCTTTCCTATGTACTCTATGTAATAATAAAAAGCAAAAAGAATATTTTAAAACTGGCGATTGTTATTTTTTTTGTTTTGGCAAGCATTTCAATCCTAACACTTAGTCTTTCTTCCAACCTTAACTCTATAATTGAAGATTCAAAGAAAGAGATCACTACATTTAAAACCGTTTATGCCAATTCAGATCAGGAAGATGAAAGAAGTATGGCTGGTTTTTCCGCTTCAGATATTGAGATCAACCTGCCCAATATAATTCTAAGATGTCCTGTTGCTTTATCTACTACATTATTCAGGCCTTTCTTGTGGGAGTCAAAGAAACCAATAATATTTTTTTCTGCATTGGAATCCCTGCTTATGCTGCTGGCTACTCTTTATGTTCTGCTAAGTTGCAGGATCTTAAGATTTTTTTACTATATTTTTACAGATCCATACCTGCTTTTTTGCTTTACCATGACTTTGCTTTTGGGTATAATTATTGGATTCTCTACTTTCAATTTTGGGTCATTAGTCAGATACCGGTTACCCATACTTCCTTTTTATTTTTTTATGTTGCTGAGAATTTATTTCTTAAATAAAGCCGC
Source organism: Chitinophagaceae bacterium (assembly GCA_043788195.1). GTDB lineage: Bacteria > Bacteroidota > Bacteroidia > Chitinophagales > Chitinophagaceae > Ferruginibacter. The sequence continues at coordinate 19,645 of JAYVUE010000034.1, read as the reverse complement.
CACCGCTAAGGAGTAATTTTTTTAATCCTTTGAATTTGATCTCGGAAGTTCATTTACTGAGCACATGCTTATACAACTGTACTGTTTGAGAAGCCGTTTTTTTCCAGGAAAATAATTGTAATCTTTCTTCTCCTTTTTTTACCAGGCCCGGGGCCATGGCCGGATCTTTATATAAGGTAATAACTGACCGGGCTATATCTTCCGCACTGGAGGGGTCAAAATATAATGCAGCGTTTCCGGCAATTTCCGGTAAAGAAGTAGAATTGGAACACAATAAAGGTTTCTTAAAATAAAAAGCTTCCAGTACCGGAATGCCAAAACCTTCTGAAAGGGAAGGAAAAATAAAAGCACTGGAATTTGTAAATAAAAAATCCAATTCTTTCTTTGAAACAAAGCCGGTAAAAAAAACGCGTTTAAACTTTTCATTTATCTCATTAATACTTTTTTTATCTTCTACATCCAGATAAGATTCATTGCCTACAATAACAAGGTTTATATTTTCGCGTATTTCATTAGCAGCAATGATGAAAGCCTTTAAAAGGTTTTTCATGTTCTTATGCACACGTGTAGTACCTACATAAAATAAATAATTCCCAAATTCAAATAATTCTTTATTAACTATTTCATTCACGTCCTCATTAATAAGGTGTTCCCATCCTTCATAGATCACCCCTATCTTTTTTTGAATTTTTTCATTCAGTTTATATTTATTTATAAGGTCATTTTTAGTAAATTCAGAAACAGCAATAACTGCAGCAGACCTGTATAGCGAATTTTTAATAACCAGGTTCAAAAAAAAAGAGGCCGTTTTAAAAGTATACCAGGGAGCATTCAAATATTTCCGGAAAGTTATATCATGAATTGTAGCAATTCCTTTTTTTAAATACAGCGGATATTGGTTGGATGTGCTGTGAAACAGGTCAAATTTGTTTTTATATTTTCTTAAAAACCAAAACATATCCCACTCTCTTTTTGGTCCGATAGGGGCTATCCTTGCTTCAATAACCGTAAATCTGTGATCCTTCAAAATATCGGTGAGTGAGTTACGTTTCAAATTTTTACTAACAAGAACTGAATATTCGAATACATCAAAGCTTTCTTCAGGCAGGTGTTTTATCAGGTTAATAATATATTGTGATAAACCATCTATTTTCGAAATTACTGTTGATGCATCAATAAGAATTCTTTTTTTCATTTCCGATTTCATTTCATTAAAAGACCACCTTAACTTCCTTCTTCCAATATATCTTTTAGGTAACTTAATGATGGTTTATGTGGCGGAGTAATGGGGCTCAGGTAAAAACGATATGGCTGATATAATTGCTCAATAGAATAAGTTTTGAAAAGAGGGGCATATTCATCTCTGACAAAAAAAGCATTTATGCCAGGTATATTACATCCAATAAGGGTATAATTATATTTTGCAAACAAGGCGGCATAACTTTGCAAAGAACAAATCAGGTAATCGCTTCCATTCCATACCTGTAATTTGTTATATTTTATTTTAAATTGCAAAGGTGGTTTAAATTTAGCGTTATATTCAACACAGATCACTTTAGGAAAAAAGGAGTTTTTAAAAAGTTGCTCAATGATATAATAATCATTACCATCAATATCCAAAGAAAAAAAATCGATCTCTGTTGATCCAAAGTAGTTATTGGACTCATTAAAAATACGGCAAATATTGTCCCTGTCAATAAAACTATTGACAACAGAGAGTTTGTTCTTAAAGCTTGAACCATTAAGATCCTGCACAATTTTTTTGAAATATTTAGTGCTGCCTTCCACCCAGGTTCCTTTCCATTCTTTTAATAGAAGAAAAAGAGTGTTACACTCTACTCCCGATTGAATACCTATTTCTAAAAAACGTTTTGTATTTGGAATTCTTTTAAAGATCTCTTCAATGATCCCGTCTTCGTCAGTTTGCGAATAAACTTTGTAACCATGCAAAGCAATAGTATCGGGGTATTGCAATACCATTTCATTTTTTAGCCTGTTGTATTCAGTAAACTGCTGTATACTTTGAACTTTTACAAGATCATAAGTACCTAAAAACCTTTGAATATTTGTAGCCTGCCTTTTAAAAAAAGATTTCGTCATTGTTCATTTTATTATTGTTGAGGAATACAACCTCCCCTCAAACCATGTATCAATTACTTTGATAAAGAAATTAAACTATAATAAAGCAATTGGTGATCAAAATTACAGGTCACAAAAATATGTTTTTATACCTTTCCTTTCTCCTTGGTTTGAAAATTGATCCGGAGTAGTTTTTCCGATACCAATTTGTACATCAAATACCACCAAACAGATTGTTAAAGCAAAAGACAGAATTATTAAATTTAAAATTTTAGCTCTTGGTACTTATACCATTCTATATATTTTTTTATGCCTGTTTTAATATCAGTTGAAGGTTGGTAGTTAAATAAATGCCTGGCTTTTTTTATATCAGCAAAAGTTATATCTACATCTCCGGGTTGCATCGGTTCAAAAATGAGTGTTTTTTCCCTGTCTATAATTGTAAAGATCGTATCTACAAGGTCAATTAATTTTACAGGGTTGTTATTTCCTAAATTTACTATCTGGTATATATTTTCATTGTCAATACAATAGCGGATAGCTTTATAGATCCCTTCCACAATATCATCAATATAGGTATAGTCACGGGCAGTATCACCATTTCCAAATAAAACTACTGCTTCATTATTTAATATCTGTTTTACAAATTTATTAATAGCCAGGTCTGGTCTTTGGCGTGGACCGTATACAGTAAAAAAACGGAGATTAATTACATCAATATTATATAAATGATGAAGGGTGTAGTTCATTAATTCGCCTGTTCTTTTAGTAAATGCATAGGGTGAAATGGGATTATCCACGTTGTCGGCTTCGTTAAATGGTACTTTTTTATTATTCCCATAAATGGATGAAGAAGAGGCAAAGATCAACTTGCGGATCGATCTTGCCAGCATAAATTCATGCACTTTTTGTGTGCCGTTTATATTGGTAAAAATATATTTTTCGGGGTTTTGTATTGATGGCCTTACGCCCGCTTTTGCAGCAAGGTGAACAACAACATCAATAGTTTGCTCTTTTATGATATCTAACCCTGCGGTAATATCAGCTTCATAAAATTTAAACTCGGGGTGCAGAAGAAACTGACTAAGGTTTTTTTCTTTTATTTCTTTTGAATAAAAAGTATCAAAATTATCAATACCAATAACTTTAAACCCATTTTTTAAAAGGAATTCACAAACATGGCTTCCGATAAACCCTGCACATCCTGTAACTAAAATAGTACTCATATTGCTGTAAAAATAATGATAATAAAAATACCATTTATTACCAGGAACAGAATCATTCTGCAAAAACAGCTTTATACCTTTCAAGCATTATATTATTGCTATAATTGTTTATTGCAAAATCATAAGCAGCAGCAGCTAATTTTACAGCAGTACCGGGGTTATCCAGTAAGCATAAGATCGCATTTGCCAATTCCTGTTCATCAGCCGCAGGCACTAAAATTCCGTTACTATTATGCTTTATCATATTATTAACGCCCAGCACATCGGATGCTATGATAGGTAACTGACAGGCCATTACCTGCATAATTGCAGTACTCATTGTTTCGCCTAAAGTAGCATGTACATAAATATCCAGAGAATTAATAAATTCAATAAGATCTTTCTCTTCCAGCATTCCGGTAAATACAATTTTATCTTCTATTTTCAGTTCTTTAGTCAGCGCCTCAAGCCCGGGTTTGCATTCACCTTCTCCTGCAATAAATAACCGGAGGTCTTTTTCTGTTACGTTTTTTTGAAGGCAAAGATGAAAAGCCTTTATTAATGTAGCATGGTCCTTGGTGGCCGATAAACGACTTTGCATACCGATCTTTATAAATTCATCTTTCTTTTTTTTATGTAGCTTATAGGCATCTAAGTCAATACCATTAGGAATAACTGCTGTACGTTTTTTACTAAAAAATAGTGAAAATTTTTTCTTGATGGCCTCTTTATATTCATTACTTAAAAAAACAACTTTATGCGCAACTATCAGGGAAAAAGCCAGTCCTAACCAATCCTGCCAGGTTTTTAAATGATTGGGCTTGGTTTCCCGTACTACTATTTTCATTTTTTTTGATGAAGCAATAGTGGCTCTTTTAGCAGGATAAATATAACAGCCGCCATGAATGAATATGATATCCGGAATTGATCTTTTTATAATAGTTCTTATTTGGCGGTATGATGAAAAATCAAGTCCGGGTTTTTTCTTTACAAAATACCAGGGTATATTTCTTGCATTTGCATTTTCAATATAACCTTCCCTTACGTCTTCGATACCAAAAAACAATGCTTCCTGCTGAAGCTCTTTTTCTTTATCTGCGTCTACCATCGAAAAAAAAACATTGCCATGCCCACCCAAACCGGAATATAATATATGTAAAACTTTCATTGTTATTTAGTCTTGCTGAAATTTTATTTCCTATTTTTAACTCTGCTGTTCTAATATGGTTTAAAGTTTTTTTTATTCAACGTATTCAATCTGTTGATAACAGGCTTCTCTATCCATTTATAAAATAATACACTTACAAAACAAATACACACGATCGCTATGAATAAAAGAATTTCTAAAATTAAGGTGCTCTGAATATTAAACCGCCCAATAATCTTTATAAACGCTACAATTAAAGGTAAGTGCAGCAGGTATAGTGAATAAGATGCTTCTCCCAATAAAAGCAACACATTGTGAATATTGATAGTATTGCTTAACTCAAACTTTACCACTCCGCATATTATTAAAAAAGACGGTATGCCAAAAAATATTACCCTGTTAAATGTATTATGCACAAGGTAATAACCCTGGTCAGTAAGAATACCATTGGAGATAAAAATAATACTGCCGGCTATGATCATTGGTAACCCCAGTCTTTTAGGGATCTTAGGAATGATCACTGCTACTGTAACCCCCATCAGAAACTCTACATTCATAGGAAAACCAAACAGTTTGATCCATGCATTTCCATTTTCAAGATCATAGCCCAATAAAGGAACAATTATTACGACTATGGCATAGAGTACAAATAAATAATATACTAATTTTTTTTGCGGGATGATGAAAGCGATCGAAAATAGCAGGTAAAAAAACAATTCGAAGCTTAATGTCCAGCTAACTCCATTGACCATACTGTGCCATGGTAATAAAAGCCATGTTGATATAAATTGAGTAAAGCCAAAACTATAATGTGTTTTATAAAATGAAGGAAAAATTATTTGTGCAAGCAAAAAGAAAGAAATGATGATCCAATATGTAGGAAAAATTCTGATACATCTTCGCCTGATAAAAGGGAGCATTTTACCAGGTTGTGAAAGTGAGCTGATGCTGGTATAGGTAATGATAAATCCGCTCAATACAAAAAAGATATCTACACCTGCTGTTCCAAATTTAAAAAAATTAAAACAAAAAGTTTGCCCGTTGACGGTCGAAAAATTTATAGTTGCATGATATAACAATACCAACATACTGGCAATGCCCCGTAAAACCTGTATTAATTGTAAATTTTTTTGTGGTACTAAAACTGCGGTAATAACTTTATCTGAATTCATTTTACTTCGACTGTATTTTCAGCTACAAACAAAAATATGTTATTACAATGGTTCAATCAATTTCTCTTTTGTTGCAAAGCATGGTTTTTTTTAAAAAAGGGAGACAACAATTAATGTTCAATTTTAATAGTTGAATTTGAATAAAGATAATTTTTTACACTATCTGCAACAGCAGCCGAATATACTGCGGCACCTTTAATATTAAGATGATTGACATTGTAAAAAAACTGTTTGTCATTAGCTATTGCCATTGAGGAATAATCATAAAACGGGGTTTTACTTTGTTGGGCTACAGTTTTTACACGGTCAATAATGGTATTAAAATTGGTATAATATTTTATGGGAGCATCTTTTTTAAAATAAGGCGCCAATACCAATACCAGGTGAACATTTTTTTGTTTACAAAGGTTTATGATGTCGTTTAATATTTTTAAACCCGCTTCCGAAAAAGGGGCAATCCCTTTATATGTTGAATCTGTCTGCAGCAATTCGTAATTACTGAGGTCTCTATGCGGATAGTATCCTTTATAAAGTCCCTGTACAGTACGACCGGGTCTTATCCATCCGTCTATTGCAGCGAATTTTACAAAATCATCATATAATGATATGTCAAGGAACCTTGCCTTATGTATCAAACTGCTATTGCCGGTATTGCTCATTAATATTCCCGGTACATTATTTTCAAAAGGATAGTAGTATGCATCTTTATAGGGATCCTGTTCAATACTGAACATATTAAAATCAATATTCAACACAACCGCTTTTGCCGTTTTTTGATAATGCAAAGCATATTGAATCGTATTAAAACATGTTTTTATAGTGCTGGCATTAAATCCATAATTATAAGAACGTAAACCGGTAACAGAATCAATAATTTGTGGATCCAATTGTATCAACACCCTGGAAGAGCCTACCAGTAACAGGTTTACTTTATTATTACTATCTCCTGCTGCATTTATTTTTCCATAAAAATCAACGCCCGATTTTACCAGGCCTTTATTGATCAGCCATGTACACATACCCGTAATAAAAAAGGATGCAACAAACACAGTAAAAAAATATTTTACCAATTGCATATATTAAAATTGAAAGTAGATAAATGATAATTTTTGAAAAATCCCTAATAATAATATCATACTTAATACAGCTACACCAAAAATTAAATTAGTTTTCTTTTTTTCTAGCAGTTTAGTTTCAATTATTTTGTCGGCAAATTTTGTTTCGGCAAAAAATAAAAAAATAATAAGCGCAAATGATAATAGTAAACTGAATTTTGAAAACACCTGGGTACTTTCAAAGGCAACCCAATTGCCAAATACAATTTTTTTGAGGATGTAAAATCCTTGTCCGATATTTTTTGCCCTGAAAAATATTTCTGTAAAAACAAAAACGCTGAATACATAAATGATACCGGCTAATTTTTTAAACTTAGATTTACGCAATTTAACAGCCCTGATATTTAGCACCGATTCCATTACAATGAACATCCCCGTTAAGCCTCCCCAAAAAATAAAATTCCACCCGGCCCCGTGCCACAACCCACTTATTAAAAATGTTATAATTGTTCCATATACAACAGCACCTAACCCCCAATCCCTTTTTGCAACAGCAATAGGAAAATATAAATAATCTTTAAACCAGGAAGAAAGGGATATATGCCATCTCGTCCAGAATTCTGATACAGTTACAGTATTAAAAGGTGTTTTAAAATTAGTCGTCAGTGTAAATCCCATTGTTCTTGCTGCCCCGATGGCTATACCAGAATAACCAGAGAAATCACAATAGATCTGTACTGCAAAGAATACAGCTGCAAGAAAAAACATTGAGCCGCTGGATCCCTGCGGATTATCATACACCTGGTTTACAAAAATGGCTAAGCGGTCTGCAATAACTACTTTTTTAAACATTCCCCAGAGTATCATTTTAAACCCGATAAAAAAATCGTTGGCATTAAACCTGTGTTTTTCATAAAACTGGTGCATGATATGCTGAGGACGTTCAATTGGCCCAGCTACCAATTGCGGGTAAAACATAACATACAAGGCATATATTCCAAAATGTTTTTCTGCTTTTTGATTGCGTTTATATACTTCAATGGTATAACTCATTGCCTGGAAAGTATGAAAGGATAACCCGATCGGTAATAGAATGGACAGGTATGGAATATTAAAACTGTCTTGTAAAGAATTAATATTACCTACAAAAAAATTATAGTACTTAAAAACTGCCAAAATTCCGATATTGGAAATAAGACTTATAACCAGGTACATTTTTCTTTGTGTACCCGATGATCTCTCGATCCAGATCCCTGCAAAATAATCGATAACAATTGTGCCCAACAAAATAAAAATATAGATGGGTACAAAACACATATAAAAATAACAGCTTGCCAGTAACAGGTGCAGCCAGCGATATTTGTGCGGCAACAAAAAATAAAGTGAAGTAACAATAATGAAAAACAATATAAATTCCAGGGAGTTAAAAAGCATATCTGGCTATTTATAAATTTTGGCCGGCATTAAGAATAATGTTCTGGCCATTCAGTTGCTGGGATGAATTGCAGATAAATAATACAGTTTGAGCTACTTCCTCAACGGTTAATAATTTTTTAAGCGGATGATCTGTAATCATATTTTCTATCACTCTTTCATCAACATCATCTTGTAAAGGAGTAAGCATAAAATTCGGCGAAACACAATTTGAAGTAATATTGAATGCAATATTTTCTGATGCCCACGACCTGTGCATCGCCTGCAGGTAAGCTTTGTTGGCAAGATAAATGCTCCAGCCTATAGCAGGCTTGTTAAGCAACCCTGCAGAAAGAATGGTGATTATTTTACCGAATTTTTTTTGCCTGGCCCTGATCAAAAACGCTTTGGTTATTTCCAACACCGGTACAACATCTGCATCAAAGCTTTCGGAAAAATCAACCGTTGGTGTTTTATGAAAATGGTTTTTTTGTAAAGAGGTGAGGGCATTATTGATAAGTACATCTATTTCCGAAGTATCAATTAGCCGGCAAAGTGAGAGAATATCTTCGTTATTTTTAAAATCGCATTTTATCCCAATGCTATTAGCAGATATAGCCTGCAATTCCTGTGCCTTATTTTCAGATTTATTATAAGTAAAATAAACTTTTGCGTCGGGATATGCAGATGCAATAGCCCTGGTAAATGCATACCCTAATCCTGATGCACCGCCTGTTATTAAAAAATTCATGATCAGTTAATTCAAATGAGTCCAATCGAAATTTCACCTTTGCAAACCATAATATTTTCTGCGTTTGTAAAAGTATATTTGAAAATTATACAATTAACAGATTCAAACACCCCGGTTATTATTGCTTTCAGTTTCAATATATCATTTAAATATACAGGCTTGGCAAATGACATTTTATAAGATTGTACAATAACATTTTTATTGGGTAATTTTTCCCCGATAAAATTAGACAAAAATCCTGCCTGTATTGCACCATGCATCACTTTACCTGAAAAGTTTTTTTCTTTCGCAAATTTTTCATCAGTATGCAATGGATTTTTATCTTCAAATAATGCAATAAATCCGTTATATATTTTTTCTGTTACACAATACTCAAATTCAAAAACGTCTCCTTCTTTCATGTTTTTTATTAAGTAAGTTTGGTTTGAATACCCAGGCACATTTCTCCCACATTTTTAAAATTATGTATCTCTGAAGAAGTAAATCTTATTTTAAAATGTTTTTCTATGGCTACTACCAATTGTATATGGGATAATGAATCCCATTCATCAATTTCATCAGCCGTTGAATTTTCGTTTACCCTGATGGCATCATTATCCAATACAATTTTAATTACACTGTTTACCTGATCAAGGATCTCACTGCTACTTAACATGTTTATTAATACAGATTAATGATAAAATTTTTATCCCTTATTATTGTTACTGGCCAAAGTTACAATTTCGTTTAATACAAATTGCTTCATCTTTCTACATAAAACCCTGCAACTCATGACCAAGGTATTAAACTAATAACAGGCTAATACCCTTTATTATTTTAGTGAGACGAAGATAATTGGTTTTGGGGTGGAAATAAAATCATTAAACAACAGCAATAACAGATTGGTATTGATCCATTATTTTTTTAAGATCATATTTTTCTTTACAGAATGCGATAATTTTATTTTTGTCTATTACTTGCTTTTCACAAACATTTAAAATACTGTTTGCAAAATCACTGACATTTTCACCATGCACAATAAAGCCGCCATAATTTTCCAAAATTTCATTTGCTCCTCCCTTTACATTAAATCCTATCACCGGGCAACCGCTGGCCATTGACTCTAAAGCTACATTTGGAAAACCTTCAAACTCAGAACATAAAAGAAGGCAATTTGATGCTGCATAATATGGATAAGGGTTATCACAATCTAAAATAAAACGTATCCTTTCCTTAAAGTTATTATTAACTGCCAATGCCAGTATATTTTCATATTCTGATCCTTTACCTACAATTGTTAGACAATATTTTACCGGCAACAATACTAATACCTCAATCAACAGGTGTACCCTTTTCCATTTGTTTAAACTACCAACATATAAAAGATTGATAGAATTTTCAGGTACAACAGGTTTAACAACAGGTTCTTTTAAACTAAGTGAAATGTTTTCAAAATCAACAGGGTTATTGATTACAACCAAGCGTTCTTTTTTAACATTAAAATTAAGTTCAAGGTCCTTCGCCATATATACAGATTGACAAATAACATAACTATACCGGTTGTAATATTTATACAAGAAACTGTACAGTTTTGGAAATCTGTAATTGGGATTCATCAAACTGGGTATTGTACTTTCCCGACATACCCAAAGCATTTTTTTTGCAAACAGGGGTTTACAAAAAGCCAGGTAAGCATTTAAATATCCCATCCATGGGAAGATAATATCAGGATCAATATTTTTTACCAGATTTCGTATTTTAAACACAGAAAAATAAAACCTGCCATTATTAACATTCCATCTTTTTATTTTTGTATCCAGCCTTTCTATCAACCCCCCTTCTTCCTTCAAAAAAATTATATGAACTGTGTAATTTACATTAGCCAGGTAATTGGCCACATTAAGTAATACACTTTCTGCACCTGCTACTTTTAAATCGGGTATAATGAATACTATTTTCAGGTTTGTTTTTTTTGTGTATTACTGAAGGTGATTTGTATTAAAGTTATTTATTTTATGTTAGCTGGTATTACTTCCTGAATTTATCTCTAAAAAGATTTATATTTTCTTTTACGATCATAAAGTCCTTTTTCCGGGGGAGTATTTCGTGTGCCGATATTCCAACGCTTTTAAATTCTTTTATCGCTAAAATTATATGAACACACATGGATAAAAAAGTAATAATATTGATACTGATAATTGCTCCCATAACTCCCATACTCTTTATAAGAATGAAGTTTAAAACTACTGAGAGTAAAACTATCAAAATTGAAATTTTCATTACCAGTTTAAAATATCCTTTTATACTCCATAAAGAAGACCAGATCATACCTGCAATTTGAAACAGCACAGTTGGAAGCAGGCATTGTAAATAAAATCCTGAATTAGCAAAAGATTTGCCCCCAAGAACAAGAATAATGATATTAGCAAAGAAAAATGAAACTAATACAATTAATGTCATGCCAGCTAATGAAACCTTGAAAAAAGTACCGGTTGTTCTTATCCTGTCAACATTTGTTTTGCCTATCAGGTTTGAAATTAATACATTTTGAATACTTGTTGGCAGTATCAGCAGGTACCCAATAATTGCATTGGCTAAAAAGAACTGCCCCACTGCATTATCAGAAAGATATTTATGCATTATAATGATATTTAAACCCGAAACCAGGAATGTCATAATGGTGTTGATATGAAGAAAACTCAGGTCTTTTGCAAATTTTTTATAAAATAATTTATTTAACCCTGTCCATGAAAAACTGAATCGAGATGTAACAAAACAATATAAACAGCAGCAGAACCACGAAATAAGGCTGATCGTAGAGAATACAACAACATCGAATTTTACAAAAAATATTGAAAGGATGATGAGTATAAGATTAAATGCACTGGTAAATAATGTAGCAATATTTACTTTTCTAAAATCACCTGCCGACTGGTAAACAGCAATAGACAACGACTGAATGATCATGAAAGGAATTGTAAAAATATTTATTAAATAAATAATTAACGGAAGCTTAATAAAATTATCATTAAAGAAAAAATAAGCCAATGCGGAGATTATGATACTGGCAACTGATAGCAGTAAACCAAAAGTAAAGAACCCGTTTTTAAGATCGTCTTTATTAGCTTTATTATCCGCACACTCTTTTAAATACATGGTATTAATACTCAGGAAAAAAAAAGTAAAAAACAAGGTAGCCCAGGTTGTGGCACTGGCAAATGTACCCCGGCCTTCGGATCCCAGCAAACGGTTAGTAATTAAAAGCGAAGCAAACTGAATGATAATCAGAATTACTCTTCCAAAAAAAAGTTTAAGTATATTCTTAATTATCACAATTCAGTTTTTTTTGAATAAAGTCAAAAAAATAATTGGCTTCGTCTGTCAGGTTATGATGCCTGATAATATAGTCTCTTGATGCTTTCCCTTTGGCTTCCCTGAAAGCCTTATCAAAAACAAGTTTTTGTAACCACTCTAAAACATCATCAACTGTTTCGGCATGGCATATTTCAGAATCCACACCGGTTATTTTTTTAACAATTTCGGGTATGGCATTGGCGATCATTGGCCTGCCAACAAGCATACCAAAAGCACCTCCACCAATTACATGGCTATTCAAACTATCTGTGATGATATCACTATCTGCAAGCATATTTAAGAAGTCGGAATGTGGCATATTTTTGTGCCAGGTCACATATTTTTCAATTCCCAGTTCCTTTATCAACTGCTGGGTAGCAACTACATCAACGCCTTTTTCAACAAAGTTAATATCCAAAGGCGTAGCAGTATTTATAATAAATTTAGCCATCCCCCTTATCATAATGTCGTTGCGTTTATTATCTGCTTCGGTCATGTATGAGGGTAATGGTTTTTTCCAAACAAAACGTGCCGCATTAAATATCTTTATCACCTGTTTATTGGGTGGTGGCATATAACCAATTCCAATAATCGAAAGGTGCATATGCTCATACCTTTCAAATGGTTTTCCCTTTTTAAATGCTGATAAAATCTTATCCGAAGCTTGATACAGGCCATTAGGGAAATAAGATACAAGGTCAGTTCTGAAAACACTTCTTTTTAATATGCTGTGAGAATAATATAAGGTGATCAGTTTTCTGATCCTTATAAAATAATTTTTTTCACTGCTAACCATTGCCCGTTTTGTTTCCCAATTACAACTAACATCAAGGTCTGAACCCGAAAAAACACTTATACTTATTATTTTTTTACTTAAAAAAGGAAGGTAAAAATGTCCATAACCATTTACAATTACTACATCACAACTATTCAGTTTTTTAATTGTTTTCCTGGAAAAAAGGTTGGGGAAATAAGTATTAATAGTTTTGTTAAGTTTAAAATTCTCTTCAAAACCTGTTGGATATGGATACGAAATCAGGTTACCGAAATAAGCCTCGGGCCGATCCAAAAAATTATCTTTCCGGGCATCAACATAAAAAAGAATTTCACATTTACCTTTTAATTCATTAGCCAGTAAGAAGGAATAATTATTTGCATTTCCCAGGAATCCTATCTTCATTTGGTTCCTTTTTCGCACATTAAAAAAATACTTGAACACAGATCCGGGTATACCTGCCCTAATTGGTAGCATCCCTCTAAATATTCAGCTGAAATAATATCAGTATTCAATAACCTGTCCCATTGAAAATTTGCCAATGCCTTAAAAAATATACCTGAGCGATGTATCACTTTTAATCCGGCTGCAGTTGCATCTCTTTCCAATGTATCCAGTGTATATGTTATACGATGACCATGTTCTGCCTCGGCAGGTGTTATTGCGCTATTGTGAGATATCAAACCCATTTTTACAGCAATTTGCCTCGATGGTGCATTGGCATTAGGACACACTAAAAAAAATCTTCCTTTATCTGAAAGCCATTCATCATTAATTCTTTTTAATACCAATACCGGATCGTCTATATGTTCCAATACATGTGTTAATACAATATTATCGTATAGGCATGGTAGTTGTACGGTCTCAAACAGCGAGTTATAAAACTTCACCTTGCCATCAAGTTCTTTTTTTGCCTGAGTAACTGCATCTTCAGAAGCCTCAACACAGCTAATATCATTAAAAAAAGGTAAGAACCGTTTTGTAAAATTTCCCTTATAGCTTCCCAGCTCAAGCAAATTTCCATTGGTGAAAAAAGGTTCAAAAGACTTTATCATAAATGGGTGCATTACATCATAATCAAAACTATATCCATATTTATGATCTTTTGTGTCGTTTAATTCCTTATTGTAATCTCTTGTTGAACTCATATTGTTTTTTTTAATTCTGTTGTAATTAAATTAATCTTCCAAAACAGCCAGACCAAATCCATGACGTCCGAATTCATTTCCGTTGTAAAGCATATACAATTTACCATTACAATGAAAAACATTTGGATAGCACATCATCTCTGCATCCCATCCATTTTCAGAAACATCGATCCCAAGATCAAGGTCATTGCGGGTCCAAGTTATCAAATCTTCTGAAAATGCATAGCCGATCCGGTATGCTTTCTTTTTATCTGTTCTGAATCCAAATGCTTCGCGGTAGCAAAAAAATATATGGTATTTTTCATTGTGCTTAATTACTGCAGGCAGTGCCTGGCACTCATTTTCATTAAGTTTATCAGCAATTATTTTTTTCCCGTCTCTTTTCCAATTGATCCCATCTTTGGATATTGCCTGTGCAATTTTATAAACCCGCTGTGGCATCTCCTCCTGCGGATCTTTGATCCATTGCTGGCCATATATATACCACATATAGTAAGTTCCATTGAATATTTTTACAAAAGCATCGCACACTAAAAATGGTTCATGTAATGAAGCTGTCATTACCGGCCCTTTTCCCATTTTTTTAAAAGTTACGCCATTGTCTTCACTATAAGCAAGCCCGATAGAAGCATCTGCAGATACTGATACCTTCCTGTTCCAGCCGGTAGTATAGGCATGTATTTTATCTTCAACCCTAACCACATTGACAGGAAAAATACCATGTTCATCAAAACATCCCAGGCCACCCAAAGGAATTACAGTTTTGTCGGCAACAGCTATTATTTTTTTGAGATCCTTATCAAAATCAACAAATGAAACATGACTCAAAAATTTTCCCGCCTTATCTTTTTCCCGTGTAGAAAAATAAATTCTTACCCGATCATCAAATACTAATGCTTGCGGTGACTGTGCAAATTCAAAACAATTGTTTGCCAGTTTATGATCCGAGGGATCAAATATTTTTCCTAATTTTTTCCATTTCATTGTTAACTTCCCTATTTACTTTCAAGTTCTGCTAATCCAAAACCATATTTTCCAATTTCATTTCCCTGGTGAAGCATCAATATCCTACCATCCATTTCAAAAACAAAAGGATAACTTATGGATGCTGAATCCCAACCACTTTCTGATAGATCAATCCCGGCTTTATCATCATCACGGATCCAATTGATCAGATCATCTGACGATGCATATCCTATTCTGTAACCTCTGCTGCTATTTTTGAAGTTTAAATTATACCTGTAGGAAAACCACATATGGTACCTGCCTTCATAAAAGAAAACATCAGGACTTGCCTGGCATTCGTTTTCCTCTAACACATTTTCGATAATATCTTTCCCTACTCTTGTCCAGCTAAGTCCATCAGCAGAGTATGCCATACGAATTTTATAAACCGGTTGTGGACTACCATCGTTATAGAGCCATGATCGTCCGGATGAATACCACAAATACCAGGTATTATTGAATTGCCTGATCTTTGGGCTACCCAATATAAATGGTTCATCAGCATTAAATGAAAGCACGGGCCCTTCGCCGATCCGTTCAAATGTATCTCCATCATCAACACTTATTGCAAGACCGATAGCGGCATTAAAAGGCACTGATTCACATCTTGTCCAGCCGGCATAATAAACCCTGATATCCTCAGTTGTTTTGATCACAGATGCAGGATAAGTGCCAAATTCATCAAAGGTTCCTAGTTTTCCTAAAGACAAAACAGGCTTTTCGCAAATGTTTATAATATCAAAAATATCGGACCGGTTAACATCAATAAATCCCAAACGACTTACATACATTCCCTTTTCATCGGGATGCGGCCTTGAAGAAAAATATATTCTTACATGATTTTTAAAAATAACCGCTGAAGGTGCCTGTGCATATTCCTGCATCCAACTCTCATTTGCAATATCTACCGGGTTAAAAATTCTTCCCAGTTTTTTCCATTTAAACATTTGGCAAAATTACATTAGTTCATGGTCAACTCAAACAGGATCAGGTAAGCCTGCACAGGTTTTTGGCCCCGGTTTTTAAAGAGCCGTAATAATAATCGCTAAAGCCTGCTTTATGCATTAACTCAAATACTTTTTCCATATCATATTCTACCCTGTGTAATAAAATAGTATCATCGTCTACAACTGCAAAAGCTGCCCTTGGATCATTATCCCTGGGTTGACCTACAGAACCGGGGTTACAATATGTCTTTTCGTTGAATTGATACAATGATTGAATGTGAGTATGACCTGACATAAATATTTTTCCTTCAATTTTTGAGAAATATTCTTCGGAGGGTTCAAGTAAATATTCATCAATAGGGTCTGTCCATCCGCCATGAACCATATGTATATTTCCTACAAATTGCTGAACCGGAAGAGTTCTTAACCAGTCGGTGTTTTTTTTTGTGATCACTTTTCTTAAATAAACAAGGCAGTCATTAACACTTTTTGATCTTGGGCAAAAGCCACCACTTGCCATATACCAATCATGATTGCCCATCAATGAAGGAATTTTTCTTTCTATCAATTCATTACAACATTCATTTACCTGGCTAAAATACCCTACCACATCACCAAGGCAATAAATTTCTGTAATGTTCATACCATCCAATTCCTTTAAAACTGTTTTTAACGCTTCGTAATTGCCATGGATATCTGATATAATTCCTATTTTCATTTGTAAAATATATGATCTTCAAAATACCTGACGGCTCTTCCCTGTTTAATTACCGGCTGCAGCGGTTTTTTATTTTCCAGGTAATATTCAACGGCCATCAGTGATTCATTATAACCAAAGGAACTTCTGATGGATGTAGATGAAGAAATGCGGGGATTAATTTCCAACAGCTTCAATATTCCGTCTTGTACCCTAAACTGAAAATTTGTTGGCCCAATGGGATTAAAAATTTTACAAAGGCTTTGCAATGCTTCTTCGATTCCCTTTAACTCTGCAACTTCTGCCTTTTCAGTAAACCCGTCTTTTGAAAGTTTCCTTTTTAATGTCATTGATGCAAAAAAACCTCCTTCTCCATCACAAAAAGCTGAAGTTGTATATTCTTCCTCTTCGCTACCGATCAATGGTTGTACCATTAAAACTGAACCTATCTTTTCTTTGTGTTGTAAAAATATTTGCCGGTCATTTACAATTACTATTCCTTTAGACCCAAATCCCATTCTTGGTTTTAACAATAACGGAAGACCAAACACATCAACCAGTTCATCAAAATCATTTGACAAAGATGAAGGAATTACAAAAGTCCTGTTCTTACTAATTAAATATTCAAAGAATACCCATTTATCCCTGCATAACGAAACCAGGTCTGAATTATTAATTAAAACTTTTGTTCCGCCCTTTTCCAACCTGGTAATATTTTTTGCCCACATATACATATCATCATCTATTCCAGGGATCAACATATCAATTTGATATTGTTCTGTTGTTTTAACAAGCCAATCAATATAACGGGCATCACTGGTTAAAGGCGCTTTTACAAAAATATCACAAAACGCCTGCGCTACCGAATCATCATATATCGTGGTGCCTATAAGTTGTAATTCATTTCCTGATCTTCTGAGTGACCGTAAAATTCCGTAGCCAACAATGCCACTGGCCCCTGAAACAAGAATTTTTTTCATGCAGATGTGTTTCTAAAGTTAGCAATGCCCTTTATCCCTTCCTCTAAAGTGACCTGCGGATAAAAATTAATTTTTTCATACACAGAATTATCTTCTTCAAAAATATTATCCTGAATATTTTCTTTTTCGGTTAAGAAACTGATCTTCTCATTTTGCCCAAATGCATTAAATGCCGCTTTGGCAAATTGCGAATATGATGTATTCTCAGGATACATACATGAATAAACACCCTCAATTTTATTTTCGGCAATCTTCTCAATTGTTTTAACCAGGTCGTTAATATGTATCAGGTTAATTTTTGCATCATGAGAACCAAAAATGTTAACCGTTTCACCTTGCCGTGCTTTTTCTAAAATTAAATTTAAAAATGGTTGCCTGGTACTAAAGTTATCTATGTTTCCATATATCTGCGAGGGTCTGAGAATAGTGAGCGGTAATGAAACAGCATTACAAAAAAAAGTAGCCACTTCTTCTGATTGTTTTTTTGATAAAGCGTATGAAGAATAATAAGAAGAATTGGCTTTTAGCAAAGCAAAAATACTTGAGATCAAAATTAAATGTTTGGCTTTAGCCTTTGTTGCAGCCTGGCAAATTTTAAGTGTACCCAGTACATTTACTGTTACCGCTTCAGTTATCTCATCTGCACCCTTTCCGCCAAAATGAGAAGCGGTATGGATCACAACATCAATATCCCCTGGAAAAATAATATTTGAAACAGGATCACCCAGGTTTAATATAATATCACAATTCTTTCTTCCGGCGGTAATTACTTCACTACATTCAGACAAAACAGTTTTTAAAGCTGTTCCTAATGATGACGTTCCCCCAATAATTAATATTTTCATTTAATCTCTTTTAACTCTGCCAGCATACCACAGGAAAGTTCAGGATATTTAATCCCAATTTCACAAAGCGCATTAATTATATTTTCATTTAATTTCAATGAAACAATTTGTGTTGTTGTAAAGGGTTTTAAATAAATACCCTCCAGTTTTTCTATCTTGTAGCCGGATCTTTCTATATCATGCCTAAGCGATTCTACTGTATAATATCTTTTATGACCCAATAATATATCATTACCAGATAAAGCATAAATATCAGGTAAAAGGCCTGCTAAATTACCCAATCTTCTGTTCAATACTTCGGCATTAGGTACAGCAACATACATTTTACCATCAGGTGATAAAAAACGCCGGTATTTCTTAAGTATCGCACAGGGATCATCAACATGTTCCAGTATAAAACCCAATACTATAACATCAAATTTTTCATCTGTTTCAAAAGTTTCAAAATAAGTTTCAATGATATCTGCATTGCTGTTGGGGAAATTTTTTCTGAAATTTTCAATAACTGCTCCTGAGCCATCTAATACAACATGCCTTTTAAAAACTGCAGAGAAAATATTTGTTGAAAATCCATGCCCCAGGCCTAATTCAAGCAGAGATGTTGAACCCCTGGTTAATTCAATGATCCTTTTGGGATACCAGTTCAATAAGATTTCATTGTCAAAATCATATAAATTTTCGCCCTGATAAGCCTTAACAAAAGTATCTAATTTGTTTTCCATGATCTATCCGGGTTTATATAAATTTACCCTATTCTTTTCTTTCCTTTTGAATTAATTACCGCTGGTATTTATAGTTACAGAATATACTAATAGCATTATTGCTTTTCAGCAATATATAATAATGATTTTGGGGTTATTGCATTTTTTTCAAAAACCCCGGCTCCAAAATAATCGCTACCCAATAGTTTAACCTTAAAACCAACACTTTCTAAACTATGAATAAAATCAGTTTTACCATATAATCTGACATGATCACCCTGGCCAAAATATTTCATTCTTATTTGCGGGTCTTTGATTGATAAGTCTTCGTAAGTTTTTTCAACTCCGTTTATGATGGGTACCATTGTTATTCCATACCCTCCTTTTTTAAC
>JAYVUE010000033.1:0-2920 GCA_043788195.1 Chitinophagaceae bacterium | reverse complement strand
TTGTAACTCCTTTCCAAAGTTAATTGATTCAAGGCTTTAGTATCACATTAAATTGAAAAATACTATGGATTATTTTAAAGGTAATGCCTGAAAATGCAGGTTTTATTAAACAAAAAACGAATTTTTGCAGGAATTTTGAGCAAAATAAGATTTTGGGCATCATTAATAATCAATACCGAAAACCAATACCAGCAACAGTTTTACAGGAAATACCCCCCATTAACCGTAATAAAATAACCTGTAAGTTGGTTGAAATAAAAAAAAACTCATCCTACTTTTGTGAAAGAGGACGAGTTATTGAAGTAGCAGACAATCGTTAAAGAAAGCAATCAATCGTTACAAACTGCATTTTAAATGCAGGTAATCAGAAAAAATTTGTAGCAAACAGTATTAGAATAATTTAAGAATTTTCATATAGCAAGCAATCGTTAAAGCCGCTCTATTTCTATAGAGGGGCTTATTTTTTGTCTGCGCAATTAATAACTATTTTGTTAAGAAAGTACAGATTCCTTAACATTTATTTCACATTTGGTTTATTTCTTTACATAAAATCAACGATATTATTCGGCGGTTGCCTTTACCCTGAAAGTAAAATATTTCTGGCTGGCATAACTGATTGCCACTACAATAACCGTATTAATCAATTGGGCATTTTTGGGGTCGATGTGTAAAAATTCAACAAATACTTTCATCAGTACATACATGATACCAAGGTTTAAGAGGTATGACATTAAATACCGGAACAATTGTATACGCCCCTTAAGATTTGAATCTACAAATACCAGGTATTTTAATAAAATAAAACCCACTATAAAACTTATACAAAAGGAAATAAACAACGCAGCATTGTACGCCTTTAAAACTAACAGGCCAAGATGTACATTTTGCTCATGAAATACCTGTTTAAAAAAAATATTGAAAACTGCAATAGACAAAAGGGTATTGGTGCCGCCACATACCGCATAACGATAAGTTTGCTCCGGCATAAACCTCCGGAACAGGGGATAAAAAATATCGATGAATGCTATTAATTTATTTTTTGGCATTAAAAAACTGATGGCTGATAGCAAAAAGCTAAAAGCTGTTTTAACTGTATAATTCTTCCCTTGTTGCTTTTACTCTTTCATCCACCAGGTATTCATCGTAAGTCATCAGTTTGTCAATAATACCTTTAGGAGTTAATTCAATTATTCTGTTGGCCACCGTTTGCATAAACTGGTGATCGTGTGTTGTAAGTAAAACAATACCGGTATATGCCACCATATTATCGTTAAAAGAAATGATACTTTCCAGGTCAAGGTGATTGGTTGGTTCATCCAGTATCAGCACATTTGGGTTTTGCAGCATCATTTTACTTACCATACAACGAACTTTTTCTCCTCCGCTTAATACGTTCGTTTTCTTCATAATCTCGTCGCCGGTAAATAACATCTTGCCTAAAAAACCTCGTAAAAAATCTTCATCCACATCTTTAGTGGTGGGTGGCACATACTGGCGCAGCCAATCCATTAAGTTATAAGTACTGCCTGTAAAATATTCAGTATTATCATTAGGTAAATAAGCCGTGGTAACGGTGGTACCCCATTCGTAAGTGCCGCTATCCGTCTTCATTTTACCATTAATAATTTCAAAAAATGAGGTCAGTGCAATCGGGTCACGGCTTATAAAAGCAATTTTATCTCCCTTTTGTATATCAAATTTTACCTTACTGAAAATTGTTCTGCCATCCAGGGCTTTAGCAAGATTATCCACTTTCAAAATTTCGTTACCCACTTCCCTTTCCTGCTTAAAAATAATACCCGGATATTTTCTGCTGCTGGGTGTAATATCTTCAAACACCAGTTTATCCAATGCTTTTTTACGTGATGTTGCCTGTTTACTTTTAGAAGCATTTGCACTAAAGCGGGCAATAAAGTCCAGCAAGTCCTTCTTCTTCTCTTCCATTTTTTTGTTCTTATCTGTAGCCTGCCTGGATGCCAGTTGAGAACTTTCGTACCAAAAAGTATAGTTACCGGTATATATTTTTATTTTTTGTTTGTCCACGTCGGCAACATGCGTACAAACCGCATCTAAAAAGTGACGGTCATGGCTTACCACCAACACGATGTTCTGGTAATCTGCCAAAAAATTTTCAAGCCAGCTGATGGTTTCCACATCAAGGTTATTGGTAGGTTCATCCAGCAATAAAATATCCGGGTTGCCAAAAATTGCCTGTGCCAGCAAGACCCTTACTTTTATGTTTGCCGCCACATCTTTCATTAAAACCTGGTGCAGGTCGTCTTTTACCCCTAACTCACTCAGCATAGTGGCAGCATCACTCTCTGCAGTATAGCCACCCATTTCGCCAAATTGTTCTTCCAGTTCCCCTGCCTTAATACCATCTGCCTCTGTAAAATCTTCTTTGGCATAAATGGCATCTCTTTCGTGCATCACTTTCCACATTTTACTGTGGCCCATTAATACGGTATGTAACACGGTTTGTTCGTCAAATGCAAACTGGTTTTGGTTTAACACGGCCATACGTTCGCCCGGCGTAATATCCACCGTTCCTTTATTGGGCTCTATTTCTCCGCTTAATATTTTAATAAAGGTAGATTTACCGGCGCCATTGGCACCAATAATACCATAACAATTACCCTTTGTAAAATTGATATTCACCTCATCAAACAAAACCCTTTTGCCGTAGGCAAGCGTTATATTATTTGCACTTATCATAGTTGTAAAAAGTGTGCAAATGTACGCAAACAAAATGGATATTTAGGCTAATTGTTCATAGTTCATGGTTCAAGGTAAAAAGGCCAAAATCAATCCAATTAATGATGATTGTAAGGATGAACTATTGAGCCGGCACTATCAACTATTCAGCTGATACCTGTAGCTATTTAAAAATTCAATAAAAAGTACCCAGTAAAATTTAAAG
>JAYVUE010000032.1:0-11880 GCA_043788195.1 Chitinophagaceae bacterium | reverse complement strand
GCAATTGAATTATAATTTAACTGAAGTATATCCGGCAAAAGTGGCCGAAAAGCCTGCTGCCAGTATTCACTTCCCATCACACTTAGTGCACCTTGTGTACTGCCATGATAAGAATTTTTAAAAGAAATGATCTGCGTCCTGTTGCTATACCTTTTAGCCAGTTTCATCGCACCTTCTGTTGCTTCACTGCCGGAAGCTGTAAAAAAAACTGAATTGAGTGAAGGGGGCAAATGGTCAGTAAGTTTTTTTGCAAATTGCACCTGTGGGTTTTGCACCAGTTCACCATACACCATAATGTGTAAATATTTATCCAATTGATCTTTTATAGCTGTAATAACTTTTGGATGCCGGTGTCCAATATTACAAACACTGATGCCGCCAATCAGGTCTATGTATTCATTTTCGTTTATGTCATACAATTTACAGCCTTCGGCTTTTACAATTTCCAGGCAAACTGGTGCAGCAGAAGTTTGACCTAAATGATTTAAAAAAAGTTGGCGATTGGTCATAATTTTATTAAAATTATTGCAAAATACGGGTATCAGCATTATTATTTGGCAACCTGTAAAACCTTATTAATAATAATTTGTTAGTGTTAATAAAGGTTTTTGTTGGCCTACAAAACTGTTCAAATACCCGAAATTATATTCCGTAAAGAGAATATTTAACTTTTCTATAAAATTTAAAATAACTTAGTTCATAATTTGTAAATTAATATTACAAAGAGCAATTATAATATTATTACCAGATGAAATTTTTTTTTACTTTTTTATCCTGTTTTATTTTTTGTTTGAGTGTAGCTGCCCAGGAAAAAAACAAAAGACCCAAAATCGGACTTACCCTTAGCGGGGGCGGAGCTAAGGGCCTTGCACATATCGGCATTTTAAAAGCAATTGACAGTGCAGGCTTAAAAGTAGATTATATTTCGGGCACAAGTATGGGTGCATCTATAGGTGCTTTGTATGCGGTAGGTTATAGCGGTAATGAGATAGAACAAATTGTAAAAAAAATTGATTGGGACCTGTTGTTCTCAAACCAGAGTTCTTTTCGGGGCCTTTATATGGAAGAGAAAGATCAGTATAGCCGGTTTGCCATAGAATTACCCCTTATCAATTTCAAAATAAAATTACAAACAGGATTAATAAAAGGGCAGGAGCTTAACGTAAAATTTTCTGAACTTTTTTTTCATGTTTACAATATCCATGATTTCAACAAATTTCACATCCCTTTTCAATGCATGGCCACTGATCTTGAAACAGGCGACCTGGTGATTTTAGACAGCGGGGATATTACTACAGCTATTGCTGCTACTACTGCTATCCCTTCCATTTTTTCAGCTGTAACAATTGGCAATAAAAAACTGGTTGATGGAGGTCTTGTGAGAAATTTTCCGGTTAAAAATGTAAAACAAATGGGCGCCGACATTGTGATTGGAAGCAATGTAAGCGGTGGCCTTACCCCAAAAGAAAAAATAACCAGCCCGATCGATGTAATTCTGCAATTGGCTTTTTTTAAAGAAGCCGGTGATTTTAAGGAAGAAGTACCTTTAACAGATACTTACATTTTTATTCCGTTGAGTAAATATACAATGGGCAGTTTTGGAAGTACAAAAGAAATAATTAAGCAGGGGTTGGAGACGGGCCGTTTGTATTACCCCCAATTTAAAAAACTGGCTGATAGTATTAATGCTTTAGAAAATTCACCCGTGGTAAAAGAACCTGTACCACATAATACGGCTGTTTTTATTAAAGATTATAAGGTTATTGGGTTAAAAAAAACATCAGCACCTTTTTTTGTTCATCTCCTCAATTTTGATGATCATCAGATCTATAATGCTGCACGGATCAGTAAAAGTATTCGCCGGGCATATGGCTCGCGTTATTACAACAAGATCAGTTACACTTTAGAACCCATTGGCAGGGATTCGGCAAATATTATTTTTACTGTTGAGGAAAATCCCGGAACCTTTGTAAAAGCAGCATTATATTACACAAGATTCAGCGGCATTAACGTAAATCTTAATTTAACCACCAGGGATTTTATTATACACAACTCAAGGAGTATGATCTCACTTTCTTTGGGCGAAAGTCTGCAGTTAGAAGCCGAACACCTGCAATATCTGGGGAGGATCAATAGCGCCGCTTTTGTCACCGGTTTTCATCTTGAAAGTGTAAACATTAGTTCATACATTAATTTTAAACCTGATGGTGGTTTTAAACAGGTTTTTTATAAAGGATTTCTCGATTTTCAAAATAGTGGAAATAACAAGATCAATATTGGTATTGGATCTTCTTTTGAATACTCACAATACAATCCAGCAGTTCAATCTCAATTCATTCCACAGGCTAAAGGATATTATACGGCTATAAAAAGTTATGCTTTTTTAAAGTATAACACACATAACCAGGCTTATTATCCCACCAGGGGAGTAAAAATAAATGCAGAATTAGGATTATTATATAATCAATCTCCTAAAATGTCAGTAAAAAATAACGGAATCCCGATAGCTGCATCCATTTTTAATTTTGATAATTATATTCGTTTCGCATTTGATGGATCCGTATTTGCTCCAATAAAACAAAAATTTGTTTTTTTCTCTGAATTACAAATGGGTATTAATTTTAACAGCAACCCCAATTTGCTTAATAATTTTATTATTGGAGGCATTAATGGTAACTACAGAAACCAGGTAAAATTTGCAGGGATCCAGGAAGGAACAGTTAATGCGCCAAGTGTTGCAACATTACAATTGGGCTTACGTTTTAAAGTGATAAATAACCTATATGCAATTGGCCGGGTAAATGGTTTAATAAAAGATTTTGCCAATATTAATGTATCTACTTCAAAGCAATCATTTTTAACCGGCTATGCTTTAACTTTTGCTTATAAAACGCCGATTGGCCCAATAGAATTAAGTGCGATGTATTGTGATCAGAGTAAAAAACTGCAATCCTATGTTCTTCTTGGTATCCCATTTTAATATGTTATAAAACTAAAACTATGCCTGTAATTTTACCTGTAAAAGGGGTACTGCCAATTTTTGGAAACAATTGCTTTATTGCTCCTAATGCAACTATTGTAGGTGATGTGGTTATGGGTGATGATTGTAGTGTTTGGTTCAATGCAGTAATAAGAGGCGATGTGAACATTATACGCATAGGCCATAAAGTAAATGTGCAGGATGGCGCAGTTATTCATTGTACATATGAAAAAGCAGCAGCAATTATTGGAAATAATGTAAGCATCGGACACAATGCAATTGTACATGGTTGCGTTATAGAAGATAATGTGCTGGTGGGTATGGGCGCTATTGTGATGGATAATGCCCGGATCGGTACCAATAGTATCATTGCAGCAGGGGCTGTAGTACTTGAAAACACTCAAATTGAACCGGGAAGTATTTATGCCGGTGTGCCGGCTAAAAAAGTGAAAAATATAAGCCAGGAGATGATAAACGGAGAAATTAACAGGATTGCAGATAATTATTTAATGTACAGCAGTTGGTTTAAAGAGGCCCCCTCTTCTCCCTGAAGCCCCTCTCTATCTCTCCCCGAAAGGGAGAGGAAAAGGAGAAGATCAGTGCGGAGATTGGAACTAAGTAAAATGATTTCGATTCCTTGATGAATTAAGTTGTAATGATGATGTGGAAGATATGATGTTTAGATGTGTTTAATGCACCGCTCCCTCTCTTTCGGAGAGGTAACCGAGTAAAACTAAAGGTTATGAACGAAGTTTGGGAGGGAGAGGCTGACATTTGAGCCCTGATTAAACTTCATTGGCAAAGTTTACCCCGATTATTTCGGCGCTCCATTCAACTAAAAATAATTGTGGAACCTTGTTTGAAGCAAAAATAAAATATACCTTTAGTACATGAAAAGACTACTACTACTTTTAATATGTGCTTCGTTCTTATTGAACGGTTGCTTTATCAGCCGCATATTTGGAGGAAAAAAGGATAAGGTTGGTTGCCCTACTAATGGAAGAAATGTTGGGGCCGAAAAATTATTATCAGGAGATAAGAAAGCAATAGCTGCAGAAAAGAAAGCGAAATATAAAGGTGGAAGGAAAAGTTTTAGTGAATGAGGTTTAGGAGGTTGAGAAGGTTTAGTTTATCTAATTGTTATTAAATTCGATTACTCTATAAAACCAATATCTTATGTGTTACGAACTAAAAACCTCGCAAGGGGCTACTGAAGCCGTCATTGATGATAATTGCGGAATTTCAAAATTTTATGCTATCGCCAATACGCTGTCAGAAGACCTCAAAGTAAAATTTATTAACCAGGTAGATGATGCTGAAACACTTGACTGGGATTTTAATTACCATGGCCAGTTTTTAACCCTTCACTACAATATCTTTAATGGTGTCAGTATCTATCCCAAACACGAAAAAAATATTTCAAAAAATAATAATGCAGTGATGGAAATTGCTCATTTTTTAGAGCATAGAGTCTATTAAGTAGTTGGCAGTTGGCAAAAGAGTAATGCTTTGAGTCATATGCTGCTTATTGAAGAAATCAGTATTTTTTTTCATCTATAGTATCCAATATGTGGAGATAACTTACGTATCGGTCTATATGGATACTTCCTTTTTCTATCGCCGCTTTTACAGCACAACCCGGTTCATTAATATGCATGCAATTATTAAACTGGCATTCATTGATCAGTGCCGCCATTTCAGGAAAAAAATGTGCCAGTTCATTTTTGGAAATATCTACCAGCCCTAATTCCCTGATACCCGGAGTATCAATAATTTTTCCTCCAAACGGAAGATCATACATTTCTGCAAATGTTGTTGTATGCAAACCTTTACCACTCCAGTCACTTACATCCTGGGTTTTTAATTTTATCCCCGGGAAAATAACATTGATGAAAGATGACTTACCAACACCTGAGTGTCCACTTAACAATGTTACCTTATCTTTTAAGAATGACTTTACATCATTAACCCCCTTACCTGTTTCTATACTCATGGATAAAACTTTATACCCAATAGACTCATATATCTTGCTGATTTTTTCAAATTTATCTTCTTCCTTTTTTTTGTAGAGGTCGGCTTTATTAAAAACAATAACAGCAGGGATATGGTAGGCTTCTGAAGTAACTAAAAATCTATCAATAAATCCCTGCGAAGTTTTAGGATCTTTAATTGTTGCAAACAACAAAGTCTGATCAAGATTGGAAGCAATTATATGATGCTGATGTTTATTGGCAGGAGATGTACGGGTAATATAATTTTTACGGTCGGCAATGGAGGTAATAGTTACCGAAACTTCAGAATCATTTTCTTTACTTTGATCATCAGAATCAATTGTTACTATATCTCCTACAGCAATAGGATTTGTGCTGGTAAGTCCTTCAATTTTAAACTTTCCTAAAAGCCGTGCATTGAGTAGATCGCCATTTTCATCCTTTACACAATACCAGCTTCCCGTGCTTTTATATACTGTTGCTTTCATAAAACACGAATTTACAGGAAATACAATTAGTTCAAAGATCCATGATCTGACAGTCCCCGTTTGATCATATACAGCACCTCGTCTATGATAGTTAATATCGGTCAGACGGAGACCGTCAGACCGGGGTTAGGGAAATTTTCTAAATACTGTAACCTGGAGCAATACTTCCATAAAAATAAAAATAAGTGCTGCAATTACAAACAGAAAAAATTTTTCTGTATATCTCGTCAATGTTGTGATTTCAACTTTTGATTTTTCAAGGCTGTTTATCTCATCATAAATACCGGCAAGACCTTCATTATCTTTTGCCCTGAAATATTTACCCCCTGTTTCATCAGCAATTTGTTTTAATAATTTTTCGTCAATAGATACTTTCCCATTCTGCATTACAACTCCCATCGGGGTATTTACAGGTTGTGGGGCATAACCATCTGTACCCACCCCAATAGTGTAAACTTTTACACTAAATGCTTTTGCTATTTCCTTAGCGGTTTGCGGATCAATCAGGCCACCGTTATTTTCACCATCAGTTAATAAAATAACTACTTTACTTTTTGCTTTACTGGTTCTTAAACGATCAACACTTGTACCAAGCCCCGATCCAATAGCAGTACCGTCTTCCAATAAACCATTACGGATATTGCCTATTGCTGATACCAAAACTGTATGATCAGTTGTAAGAGGACATTGTGTAAAGCTTTCTCCTGAAAAGATAACAACTCCAATGCGATCCGTTAAACGTTTATTTACAAAATCTGTTGCAACTTTTTTTGCAGCTTCCAGTCGGTTAGGCGTAAGATCCTGTGCTGTCATACTGCCGCTTACATCAATACATATAACAATATCAATGCCTTCGCCTTCTGCATTTTGTTGTTCATATTTAGTTTGGGGTCTGGCCAATGCAGCAATAACAGCAATGATAGCCATTAGTCTTAATACAAACGGAATATGCCGCAACCCTGTTTTCCATGATGATAAACCATGGGCAGTGGAATCTGAAATAATAATAGCACCCTGTTGCTGATCATTTTTTTTAACATACCAGGCAATCAGAATGGGTATCAAAATCAGCATTCCAAAAAACCAGGGTTGATTAAAAGTTACATTATTTAAATAGTCGAAAAGCAAATAGTTAAATGTTAAAGGTTGAATGTTGAATGTTGTTTATCCCTCCTCACTTGTCTGTAAGGAAGGTGATGATCCGGCGGGACGGGAATTTTCTATTAAAATTATAGCCTCTTTTATTTTTAGCATACAGTCTTCGCTTTCTACATTTAATGGAATGTATTTTGCAAATTTCACTGCATCACTACAACGAAGGGCTGAAGCCAGTTTTGAAATATTATCCTGACCGAAATTATTTTTTTTCATTCCCATCAACAGGTCGCCGGTAGTTTTATTCAGCAGGTTTTTATTTTGTTTACGTCCGCTATATCGCTTTAAGATAACTGCTAAACTACTATGGTATAGTTTAATCTGTTCTGCATTTTGCAAATCATATTGTTTTAATTTTTCCAGATCCTGTATCGCTTCGTCATAAGGAGAAAGTTTTGCTTTAACCAGGGGGGAAGGTTTTAGTTTGCGGTTTTTCAGGTATCGCCAGGTTAAAAAAACAATGAGAATAAAAATTACAACACTGCCGGCAATATAATACCACCTATAATCGGCAACAGTAACTTTAATAATTGACTTAATATCTCTTAACTGGTTAGTACTATCAGCCGGAGAATAATAAACATTGATAGCTATGGAATCTGTTTTCAATTCATATAAATGCTGATCTGCCTGTTTAAATTTTACATCAAAAGAAGGAAATGTCCATCTGCCTGAATCAAAACTGGTAATGGTTATTGTTTGTTCAATTGCTTTTGAGTTATCCTTAAAACTAATTGTATCTGTTTTGCCCTTATCAATAATGTCGAAATGTTGTATTGAGTCAGGAATAGAAATAGAAAACAGTGAAGCTGGTGAAATAGCCGGAATTTTTGTTTGTATTTTAATTTTTATTTGCTCTCCTATTAATATTTCTTTTTTATCGGCAAATGTTTGAACAGTTGGGTTTTGTGAAAAAAGAAAAATCGGAGACAATAGTA
Source organism: Chitinophagaceae bacterium (assembly GCA_043788195.1). Classification (GTDB taxonomy): domain Bacteria; phylum Bacteroidota; class Bacteroidia; order Chitinophagales; family Chitinophagaceae; genus Ferruginibacter. Next base: position 4,328 of record JAYVUE010000032.1, on the reverse strand, counting down.
ATGATATAATTACAGGCCAAAATATTTTATTGTTATTTATCATTATTATCCTCTTCCTTATTTATCAGTACCGGAGTTAAACCCGCTTTTTAAAAAACTGTTGCAAAATTTTTACATAATCATCATCAGTACGTACATGTAACAATTCAGCGCCGGCTTTCCTGAAATAATTTTTACATAATTCACTTTGCTGCATAAAATGTTGCTGGTAATTATACCTAACCATTGCATTACTACTGTCTATCCATTTAGTTTGCCGGCTTTCGGCATCTTGTAGTGTAAGCAGCCCTGCATCCGGCAACTGCATATCCATTTTATCATATACCCTAATGCCAATCACATCATGTTTATTGCCAATTACTTTAAGGTCATCATCATAACCTGTAGTTAAAAAATCGCTTAACAAAAATGCAATACTGCGTTGTTTAACAGTACGGCTGAAAAATTTTATGGCATCATCAATTTGGGTCCCACTTTGTTTCGTTTTAGTTGTCAGCAATTCCCTTACAATATACAAGGCGTGTTGCCTTCCTTTTTTTGGAGCAATATATTTTTCCATTTTATCACTGAAAAAAATTACCCCCACTTTATCATTATTACTGATTGCGCTGAAAGTGAGAACAGCGGCCATTTCAGTGATCAGTTCTTTTTTTTGCCTGGCCACAGTACCAAAAAAATTGCTGGCACTTGTATCTATCAGCAACATTACAGTCAATTCTCTTTCTTCTTCAAATACTTTTGTAAAGGGATGACTAAATCTTGCACTTACATTCCAGTCAATGAATCTTACATCATCACCTGCATAATATTCCCGCACTTCCCTGAAGCTCATCCCCTTTCCTTTAAAAGCAGAATGATACTCCCCTGTAAATAAATGAGTAGTGATCTTTTTGCTTTTTATTTCAAGCTCGCGAACCTTCCGCAAAATTTCAGCCCCCTCCATCTCCCCCTTCGGGGGATGGCTTTTAGAGTCTGAGAATTTGAAAATTTTCATAAATTATTTTACTGTTTAAAGTCCCCCTTGGGGGGATTTAGGGGGCTTTTATGGCACATTCACCATCCTCAAAATCTCATTGATAATTTGCTCCACATTTATGTTCTCCGCCTCAGCTTCATAAGTTAATCCAATTCTATGGCGCAATACATCCTTACAAATATTTCTTACATCTTCGGGAATTACGTAAGCCCGTTTATTTAAAAATGCAAAGGCCTTTGCAGCTAACGCCAAATTAATACTAGCCCTTGGCGAACCTCCAAAACTAATAAGCGGTTTTAATTTAGGTAAATTATATTTTTCGGGGTATCGTGATGCAAACACTATATCCAGAATATAGTTTTCAACTTTCTCATCAAGATAAACCTGGCGCACTAATTCTTTAGCCGTTAAAATTTCTTTGGTAGAAGCAACCGGATCGATTGTCATGAATGAAAGCCCTAAAGTATTTTGCCGGATAATAAGCTGTTCTTCTGTTTTAGATGGATAATCAATAACAACTTTCATCATAAACCGATCCACCTGTGCCTCGGGCAATGGATAGGTTCCTTCCTGCTCTATTGGATTTTGTGTAGCCAGTACTAAAAAAGGCTCATCCAGTTTATACGTAGTATCGCCAATGGTTACCTGCCGTTCCTGCATGGCTTCCAGTAATGCACTTTGCACTTTTGCCGGAGCACGGTTAATTTCATCAGCCAGGATAAAGTTTGAAAAAATGGGGCCTTTACGAACCATGAACTCATTTTTTGCCTGGTTGTATATCATTGTACCCACCACATCAGCAGGCAAAAGATCCGGTGTAAACTGTATCCGGCTAAAATTAGCATGTACTGTTTGTGCCAATGATTTAATAGATAAAGTTTTTGCCAGGCCAGGAACACCTTCAAGCAAAATATGTCCATTACTGAGCAAGCCAATCAATAATCGTTCGATCATTCCATGCTGGCCAACAATTACTTTGCTTAATTCGTCATTGATACGGGTTACAAAACCAGCTGCATCATTGATCTTTTCATTTAGTAAACGGATGTCTTCGGATGTTTGAGTCATAATTAGATTTTATTTTTTGTGTCTGTCATTTATTTTTCATGGCATCATTGTCTCCGCCCCGGCGGGGCTCACTTGTACTTTCCATCTTTATTCAACGTCTTTTTTTAGTTGCTTTTTTTATTAACCGCCTACAGGGCTTGCAGCCGCTGTCGGGGTAGCGCTGTCGGGTTTTTTTAAAACAGTTCCGCAAAATACGAACTATGTCTCAACAAAAAATTTGACATATTGATGAATGGAAAAAAACTTTGTTAAAATGGAACTATCTTTAATAAAAAAACATGATAGATCAGCAACTTATTACTACCGCAAATAATTTAGAAGGCTACCGTATTACTAAACATTTAGGACTTGTGCGTGGCATAACAGTCCGCAGCCGAAGCCTGCTGGGAAACATTGGTGGTGGCTTTCAGGCAATGTTTGGGGGTAAGATCAGTATTTATGTGGAGCTCTGCGAAAAAACAAGGGAAGAAGCATACCAGCTAATGGTGCAACACGGCAATGAAAGAGGTGCCAACGCCATCATTAATATGCGCTATGATGCCAATGAAGTTATGGCTGGAATTAATGAAGTACTGGCTTATGGAACCGCGGTTGTTGTGGAAAAAATATGATCGCTGATTAATGGATTCGGATTTATATCGCTGATTAAAACTGATGACACTGATTTCGCTGATTATATCTGCGTAATCGCCTAATCATTTTCAATTTGCGATTGTTTTCCCTAGTTATATCTCCGTAATCGTACAATCATTTTCAATTTGCGATTGTTTTCATTTTTTAACTCAAATATTTCCCTACAATCGGCACTCTTCTGCCCACACCAAATGCTTTTGGTGATATGCGTATGATCGGGCAAAACTGGTTGCGTTTGTATTCATTCATATTTACCATTCGCAACACTTTATCCACTAATGCTGTATCAAAACCCAGTGCTTTAATTTCATTGGGGCCTTGTGTACGTTCGATGTATTGATATAAAATTTTATCCAGCATAGAATAATCAGGTAAAGCATCTGTATCTTTTTGCCCGGGTCTTAATTCTGCTGAAGGTGCTTTAGTAATAATATTATCCGGAATAATTTCACCATTCCGATTAATGTATTTTGCCAAAGCATACACCTGCAATTTGTAGCAATCTCCTAAAACACCTAACCCCCCGGCCATATCACCATATAGTGTTCCATACCCGGTAGCCAACTCGCTTTTATTGGAAGTATTCAGTAAAATATATCCAAACTTATTTGCAATGGCCATTAAAAGATTACCCCTGGTGCGGCTTTGAATATTTTCTTCGGCTATGCCAAAGGGCATATCATTAAAAACAGGTTTTAATTCTTTTAAAAAACTGTTGTATATATTTTCAATCGGTATAGTTTTATAACGGTTACCTAACTTACAACTTAACTTTTCAGCATCAGCTACAGAATGAGCAGTTGAATATGGTGATGGCATTAATACTGCCATTACATTTTCAGCACCCAATGCATCACAAGCCAGGGCCAGCGTTACGGCACTATCAATTCCTCCACTGCTGCCGATAATGGCTTTTGAAAAACCCATCTTGAAAAAATAATCTTTTATCCCCATTACAATGGCTGCATACACCTGGGATATGTTAAGATCTTCTTCCAGTTCAACCGGTTCCAGCTCTTTATCCGGAATTCGGTTAGCTGGTTCAATGATAGTACCTTCTATTGTTCCATTATCATTTACAATAAAAGATTGTAAGGCTTCTGCAAACTTAGGGAGCTGGCCGCATAAGTTGGCAGCTGCATCAAAAACCAATGAAGCGCCGTCAAAAACAATTTCAGTCTGGCTACCTACACTATTACAATAAAATAACGGCATCTTATATTTTGTAACATTAGCTTTAATTGCTGCCTTCCTGTCTTCATGATGTGTATAGTCAAATGGTGAAGCCGACAGGTTGATCATCAGATCGGGTTGTTGCTTCATTAGTTCATCCATCGGGCATACACGGTACATGGGGTTATCACCAAGATTCCATATGTCTTCGCAAATTGTAATAGCCAGTTTTTTTCCTTTAAACTTTACAATATTCCATTCATAAGAAGGTTCAAAATACCTGTATTCATCAAACACATCATAATTGGGTAAACAGGTTTTATGTATAACGGCTTTAACTTCTTTTTCAAATAAAAAATAAGCAGCATTGAAAAGGTCTTTTCCTTTCTTAACCGGATTTTTATCGGGGGCTCCAACAAAAACCCCGATGGTATCAGCGTATTGTTTAATTTTTTCTATGGCAGCAGTACACTTACTG
>JAYVUE010000031.1:0-4150 GCA_043788195.1 Chitinophagaceae bacterium | reverse complement strand
ATTCATCATTATACCTGGAAACATTTTAAGGACAAAGAATACGGCGAATGGTATGGGTATTTAAACAGGCGAGGTGAAGTGCTACTGGATTTAAAAGGGGGTAAATGGAAAGGATGTTTCCATATTCCGAGGGCATTATACCAGGTTTGGAAAACTTTAGAATCAATTTAATTTTTTGACAATAAAAAATTCATATCATTTTATTTTTGTCGGATTGCTTTCTGCATTCAGTTTAAACCTATTTGCCCAAAAGCAAATAACCACTGATGTTTTGGTGATTGGTGGCGGAACTGGTGGAACTGCCGCCGGTTTACAGAGTGCAAGAATGGGTATGAATACAATTATTGCGGAACCTACCACCTGGTTAGGAGGCATGTTTTCTGCAGCTGGTGTTCCTGCTTTTGATGGTAATCATAATATGCCATCAGGTATCTGGGCCGAATTCAGGGAACAACTTTATAAAGTATATGGCGGTCCGGACAAGGTTGCAACAGGGTGGGTAAGTAATACCTTATTTGAACCACATGTGGGTGATAGCATTTTGAAAATTATGGCCGCAGCTGCACCTAATCTAAAAGTTTTATATCAACATGAGTTTGTTAAGGTAATTAAAAGGGGCACGTCCATTAAAGGCGCTGTTTTTAAAAATAGCTTATCAAAATCTACTGTTACCATTTTAGCTAAACAGGTAATTGATGCAACAGAATTAGGGGATGTGATGGCGAGTGCCGGTATTCCTTTTGATGTTGGCATGGAAGCTGGCAGTGTAACCGGTGAAAATGTGAATGTTCCGGAAACAAATGATATCATCCAGGATATAACTTATGCTGCCATACTAAAAGACTATGGCCCTCAATCCGATCATACATTACCAAAACCGGATAATTATGATATCATGGAGTTTGATGGATGCTGCAATGAATTTTGCAGCAAGCCCGAAAAACTTACTTCAAATGTTACTGCACAAAAAATGCTAGAATATGGTAAACTGCCCAATGGAAAGTACATGATCAACTGGCCGGGTAAAGGCAATGATATTTATTTAAATCTAATTGCACTAACCAATGATCAACGGCTGGAAAAATTGAAAAAAGCAAAAGCAAAAACAATCCGTTTTATTTATTTTTTACAAACCCAATTTGGGTTTAAAAATCTTGGTTTGGCTAATGATGAATTTCCAACAGCCGACCGATTGCCCCTTATAGCCTATAACCGGGAAGGTAGGAGAGTAAAAGGTGTAGTTCGCTTTACAATCCAACATATTTCCACTCCTTTTGATGCCAAATCACCTTTATACCGAACCGGTATTTCAGTGGGTGATTACCCGATTGATCATCACCATCGAGAAAACCTGTCTGCTCCGCAACACCTCAGTTTTTACCCGGTTCCATCATTTAATGTTCCGTTGGGTGCACTAATCCCCGAAAAGTATCAAGGTATTATTATTGCTGAAAAGGGAATCAGTGTTAGCAATATTGTAAATGGCACTACACGATTACAGCCCTGTGTAATGCTTACCGGACAGGCCGCAGGAACATTGGCTGCATTATGTGTTAAGCAAAGAACAAATGGATCACAGGTTGCAGTAAGAGATGTACAAAATGCCTTATTAAATGCCGGGGCTTACATAATGCCTTATTATGATGCTAAGCCAGGCAATCCATATTTTACTGCCATTCAAAGAATTGGGGCCACAGGTATTTTAAAAGGAACCGGGCAGCCTAATGCCTGGGCAAACCGTACCTGGTTTTATCCGGATTCAACAATTGAAACAAGCACTTTTGTGAAGGATTTTAATGAGTACATACCACTGGAATTTAATACGGACAATAAGTTTTTAACTATTGATGATTTGCTTTCAATTATAAAAAAAACATATTCTTCCATCAAATATAAAACCATACCAACCTCCGCTGTTTTTCAGAAAAGCTGGGCTGATGCGGGGTTACTGGATTATAATTTAAACCGTGCAGTTAAACGTTTTGAAATAGCGGTTATGCTTGATAAATGCCTTAATCCTTTTGAAAATTCAGCAGTAAATCACAACGGAAATTTTAAACAACCTAAATCAATTCAACATTTGTTTTAACTTTCTACTTTATTTTATCTTAACTACTTTAAATTGATAGAAAGAGCAACAAAAAAAAGGCACCCGGCATTTTGGATACCCACCACCTGGTTTGCGATGGGTTTACCTTTTGTGGCATTGGCGGCTGCCAGTTCACTGATGTATAAAAACATGGGTATACCCGATTCTCAAATCGCATTCTGGACTTCCTTAATCATGTTACCCTGGACATTGAAGCCACTTTGGGGACCCTTTTTAGAGATGTATAAAACAAAAAAGTTTTTTGTTTATACCACTCAAATATTTACGGGCCTTTTATTTGGCCTGGTGGGTTTAACGCTGCAAATGAATCATTTTTTTAGTTTTTCTATTGCCGTTTTAGCCATCATTGCATTTAGCGGAGCTACACACGACATTGCAGCAGATGGCGTATACCTGAATGAACTTTCGCCGGAATCGCAGGCAAAATATGTTGGCTGGCAGGGAGCTTTTTACAATATAGCAAAAGTATTATCCGGCGGTGTATTGGTTTACTTTGCCGGAGAATTAGAAAAGAAAATCGGAATTGCCAATGCCTGGATGACTGTAATGTTTGTGTACGGAGTTATAATGATACTGTTGGGATTGTACAACAGAAAAATGCTGCCAACGGGGGTAGAATCAAAAAATGTACACTCCATTCAACAAACTTTTGCTACCCTTAAAGATGTGATCATCACATTTTTTCAAAAAAAGAACATTTGGTTTAGCTTATGTTTTATAGTTTTTTACCGCTTTGCCGAAGGACAAGCCATTAAAATTACCCCCTTGTTTTTTAAAGCTGCCAGAACTGAAGGTGGGCTTGGTTTATCTACTTCTCAAATTGGAGTATTATACGGCGTTTTTGGTTCCATTGCCTTTGTATTAGGTTCTATTATTGCAGGCTATTTTATTTCTAACAAAGGGCTTACCAAAAAAACCTTGCTCATACTTTGTGCATTTTTTAATATCCCGTTTGTTGCATACGCATTTCTTGCCATTACAGTTCCAGAGAATTTATACATTATTGGAGGTGCGGTCGCTATAGAATATTTTGGCTATGGATTTGGTTTTGTAGGATTAATACTTTTTATGATGCAGAATATTGCACCCGGTAAATATAAAATGGCGCATTATGCCTTTGGCAGCGGCCTAATGAACCTGGGTTTTATGATACCTTCCATGGTGAGTGGTTTTGTGAGTGATTTTTTAGGCTATAAAGAATTTTTTATTTGGGTATTGATAGCTACGATTCCTGCATTTTTAGTAACCTGGTTGGTGCCTTTAAGAATAGGGGCGGAAGAAACTGAGGCAGTACAGCCAAGTGATTAAAGTTTATTCCCATGATCGCGGGTATAAAAATAACTGGCTCAATTGGTTTGCAGTGAAATACATGGAAGTTTGCGTTATTTAAAATAATGTGTTGCATATTTAGGTTTCTTTTTTTTTGTAAATAAAAAATTATGCTCATTACCGGAACTTTTATTGATGAAATAAGCCACGATATTCCTCATCAAAACTGGGGTATTAAAGAATGGGAAAAAGATTTTGAACACATGAAGGCTGCTGGTATTGATACCGTTATATTAATTCGTTGCGGGTATAGAAAATTCATTTCCTATCCATCAAAGTATTTGCAAAAAACATTTGCCTGTTACGCCCCACCGCTGGACCTGGTGGAAGTATTTTTATCGCTGGCCGACCAACACCAGATGAATTTCTATTTTGGATTGTATGACAGTGGTCATTATTGGGATACCGGAGATTTAACGCAGGAAATAGAAAGTAACCAATTTGTAATCGATGAAGCATGGGCAAAATATGGTCATCATGTATCTTTTAAAGGTTGGTACTTAAGTATGGAGATCAGCCGTAAAACCATTGGTGCGGTAGATGCTTTCAGAAACCTTGGTATCATGTGTAAGCAGGCAAGCAATGGGTTGCCAACTTTTATTTCGCCATGGATAGATGGTAAAAAAGCAGTAATGGCGGCAGATGCTGCTCTTAGTAAAACAGATGCTATCAGTCTGGCACAACATGAAAAAGAATGGAATGAAATTTTCA
>JAYVUE010000030.1:0-6096 GCA_043788195.1 Chitinophagaceae bacterium | reverse complement strand
GCATTGAATCCTTTTCAGAATTTTGTATCTACGTTAAAATTCCGGGATACTGATCCCGGTTCCGGTAAGGACGAAAAATATTACACTTTAATCGCTGATTATCTTAAACTCGATTCTACCACCCGGTCAGGATTTTCGTACGAGCGAACATCTTTACCTAACAACCGCAGTTTAGAAAGTAAACCCAATGTTATATTGGTGTTATGTGAAAGTTTTAGCATGTACAAAAGCAGTATGAGCGGCAACAAGCTCAACAGTACACCATTTTTTAATTCGATGTGTGAAAACGGTATTTTCTTTGATCATTGTTTTACACCAACTTTTGGAACTGCCCGCGGTTTATTTGCTACTATTACCGGCATACCCGATGTACAGATGGCTAAGTTTTCGACACAAAACGAAGAAGTTGTCAATCAAAAAACGATCATCAATAGTTTTGAAGGTTATAATAAATTTTATTTTATTGGTGGCAGAAGCCAGTTCAACAATTTCAGGGGATTGATGAAAAATGTTGACAGCATCCATATTTATGAAAAAAGTGATTTCAGTTCTCCTGAAATTAATGTTTGGGGTATCAGTGACAGGGATCTTTTTAAAGAATCAAATGCTATTTTAAAAACACAGTCGAAACCTTTTTTTGCTGTAATACAAACGGCGCATAATCACCGCCCGTTTATGATACCCCCTGGTGAAAAAGAATTTACCTGTGCAAAGGTTGAAAAAGAATTACTGGCAAAATATGGATTCGAATCACAGGAAGAATATGAGGCATTTTGTTACACCGATTTTTGTTTTAAAAAATTTATTGAAGATGCCAGGCAGCAGGCTTATTTTAACAATACCATTTTTATTTTCGTTGGCGATCATGGTGTGGAAGGCGAAACAGGAAGCCTGTATCCCAAAGCATGGACATCGCACCGGCTCAGTGATGAGCACGTACCCTTATTATTTTACTCCCCTGCTTTACTTACACCGGCTCGTTACCAATATACTGTATCACAAATTGATCTGTTACCTACATTGGTGGGCATGCTTCACCAGCCTTATACAAATACAACGCTGGGCAGAGACGTGATCAACCAGCCCGACCTCTTTCATGCTGCTTTTATTATTCATCATGATGAAGGGAATATCGGCATAGTAACAGATGATTATTATTTTATCAAGAACATCAATATTACAAAGGAAGAACTGGTATCATTAAAAGAAAACGGACCGGTGCTGGCTGCCTACCAGCAGGATTCAGTAAAACATAAGTTATCACAACTTACTTCAGCCATTTATGTTACTTCAGGATGGATGTTACATAATAACCGTAACAAATAAACGCTATTTTTTTATGGCCAGCATGATCAGCCGCGGGGATTTTCTCAAATCATAATTTGAAAAATCATAATCGCCAAATACTTCCTGTATCTGCAATCCCTGGTAGGCAAACATTTCTGTAAAATCACCCAATGAAAATTTGGCTACTTTTTCGGTATAAACCAATGGCTCTTCTAAAGCGGGATCTTCTATAATGATCTTTTTAAAAAAATGTGTTTCGTCATACCATTTTGTAATGATGAAGTTAACATCGTCTATTTGTTTTTCTGATTGATGTACCAGGTGGTCTTCAGCATAATGTACATTCAGGTAATCCATTACAAAATACCCTTTGGGCTTTAATGATTGAGCTATAGTGCGGATAGAATTATCATGCTCACGCCGTGTAGCAAAATAGCCAAAACTGGTAAAAAAATTAAACGCATAATCAAAATAATTTATCCAAAAAGGCAATCGCATATCGTGACGGTAAAAATGTAATGATTCCGTTTCAAATTGTAATGCTTCATTGATACTGTCGTCGCTCAGGTCGATACCTGTTACAGAAAATCCTTTATTGGCCAGTTGTATTGAGTGCCTTCCTTTACCACAGGCAATATCAAGCATATTGCATCCCGCCGGAGGTTTCAAATAACTGATCAGTTTATCAATAAAATTGGCAGCCTCCGTATCGTCCCTGTTAAAATAAAGTTGATGATAATAATTAGAATTGAACCAATCTTTGAACCAGGTTTGTTGCATGGCACAAAGTTACACTGTTTGATGTTTACACTTTAATGTTTTATACCCATAGTTTATAGTTCTTAGTTTGGAGTTCATAATTCGCTACTCCTTTATCAATTCGGGTAATAATTAAGTACTGTTAACAGAGAACTGTAAACTGTGAACTGAGAACTGCCAACTGCCAACTGTTTCTTATCTTTGCCATCCCTAAATATCCGAGAATGACATTGATAAAAAGTATTTCCGGGATACGTGGTACAATTGGTGGTAACACTAAGGATAACCTTACCCCTGTTGATATAGTAAAATTTACAGCAGCTTATGGAAGTTGGTTATTACAAAAAAGTAATAACCAAAGTGATCACCCTACTGTGATCATTGGAAGGGATGGAAGGATAAGCGGCGAAATGGTGAGTAACCTTGTTGCTGGTACCCTTATGGGTTTAGGATTTCAGGTGATTGACCTAGGATTAAGTACAACCCCTACAGTTGAAATGCAAGTTAAAGACCAAGTTGCCGCCGGAGGTATTATTATTACCGCCAGCCATAACCCCAAAGAATGGAACGCCTTAAAATTACTTAACCACAATGGCGAATTTATTAGTGGAGAAGAAGGAAAACTGATATTGGAAATAGCTGAGCAGGAGAATTTTAATTTTGCAACAGTTGATCAACTGGGCAGTTATTCAAAAAATCAGGAGGGGAAAGCTCTACAAGAACATATTGAAGCTATTGTTGATCATAAATTGGTGGACATAACTGCAATCAAAAAAAAGAATTTTAAAATTACTGTTGATGCCATAAACAGTTCGGGTGCCAAAGCAGTACCTGCTTTACTAAAGGCATTAGGTGTAAATGATATACAGGTATTGAATGATGAAACAAATGTAGATTTTGCACATAACCCCGAACCGCTGCCGGAAAATTTAACCGAATTGAGTAAAGCCGTATTAAAAAACAATGCTGACCTGGGCATTGCTGTTGATCCTGATGTTGACCGTTTATGTTTTGTTTGTGAAGACGGCAGTATGTTTGGAGAGGAATATACCCTTGTTGCTGTGGCTGATTATGTACTCAGTATAAAAAAAGGGAATACGGTTTCCAACCTGTCATCAACAAAAGCATTAAAGGATATAACGGTAAAGCATGGTGGACAATATTTTTCAAGTGCTGTTGGTGAAGTGAACGTGGTAGCTAAAATGAAAGAAGTAAATGCGGTGATCGGTGGTGAAGGAAACGGAGGTATCATTGTTCCTGATCTGCATTATGGCAGGGATGCACTCATTGGCATTGCACTTTTTTTAACACACCTCGCCAGATCAGGTAAATCTGTTAAACAATTACGCAGCATATACCCTGATTATTTTATCAGTAAAAACAAAATTGCGCTGCCCAAAGGGCCCGGTGGGCAAAATGGCATTGATGTAAAAGATATTTTTGAGAAACTAAAAGATAAATACAAAAATCAGCCGATGAATACTGAGGACGGGCTAAAAATAGAATTTGATAACGACTGGGTACATTTGCGTACCAGTAATACCGAGCCGATCATTCGTATCTATGCTGAAAGTAATTTTGAAACAACAGCAGATAATATTGCCAAAAAGCTGATGCAGGATATTGGAGAGATGATGTGAACGGGTTGGGGTTTATAGTTTGTGGTTGGGTGTCTAAGATTTGAAAAACTGTTAGACATATTTTACCGTAATAACTACAAACCATAAACCATAAATTAAAACTATGAGTCCAGACAGAATATACTTCGACAACGCCGCCACCACTGCTCTTGATCCACAGGTGTTGGAAGTGATGATACCCTACTTAACTGAAAAATTTGGCAACCCTTCCTCTATTTATTCTTATGGAAGAGAAACCCGTATGGCCATTGAGACAGCCAGGAAGAGCGTTGCAAAAATTTTAAATGCACATCCTGCCGAAATATTTTTTACCAGTGGAGGTACTGAAAGCAGCAATACTGCAATAACTGCCGCAGTCAGGGATCTTGGGTGTAAACATATCATCACTTCGCCAATTGAACATCATGCAGTTTTGCATTCAGTAGAATACCTTGATAACATGGATATCGCAAAAGTGAGTTTTGTAAAATTATTACCCAATGGCCATGTTGATATCGAAGACCTGGAAAAATTACTGGCAGCCAGTGAAGAAAAAACATTGGTTACATTAATGCACGCCAACAACGAAATTGGCAATATGCTGGATATTCATGCAGTTGGTAATTTATGTAAATTATACAATGCCATTTTTCACAGCGATACCGTACAAACTGTTGGTCATTTTCCATTTGACCTTCGCAATACACCGGTACATTTTGTAACGGGCGCTGCACATAAGTTTCACGGACCAAAAGGAGTTGGCATTTTATACATCAACGAAAACGTAAAAATAAAACCATTTGTACATGGTGGCTCACAGGAACGTAACATGCGTGCCGGCACCGAAAATCTGTATGGTATTGTAGGTTTTTCAAAAGCCCTGGAAATAGCTAATGCCGGTTATGAAGAAGACAGTGCTTATATCGGCACTTTAAAATATTATATGCATGATGAGTTAAAAAAACGCATCCCCGGTGTTGCATTTAACGGTGATACAATGGGCAGAAGTTTATATACTGTGTTGAGTGCAAGTTTTTCAAAAACAGAGAAATCAGAAATGATATTATTTAATCTCGATATCAATAATATTTGTGCCAGTGGCGGTAGCGCCTGCACCAGCGGCGCCGACCAGGGGAGTCATGTAATACGTGCCATAAATAATAATCCTAACCAGGTAACCGTAAGGTTTAGTTTTAGTAAACATAATACAAAAGCAGAAGTAGATACTGTTGTAGAAAAATTGAAGGAATTGGTCTAGTCCTGAGCGAAGTCGAAGGATAAACTGATCCAAGTTTCGAGCGGAGTCGGGAAATGGGTTGTTAAAATACTTTTTCTTTATTCTTTGTACCCCCTCACTATTCTTTTTAAATTCACAATTTTTACAACCAGGTATAACTGATACAAAAAAGCCGACCATAAAGATCGGCTGAAACAGTACCCCCAGGCATCATTAACTCGAACCAGATATTGAAGGAAATTGGCGACATGAGATAACATCTTCCTACATCAATCTACATAGGAAAGTTAGATTTGGTTTGTATGTATTTTAAGTCCCCAAATCAGCCTCCGAAAAAGAGCATAGAAACAAAAAAGCGGAACCAATTTGATTCCGCCTTTTTAGCTTTAGAATATATCCATCTGCCCTCCCTGGTTAAACCGCCCCATCTGGACAGCCCTGCCCTTTTCCGGCACTTCGATCACCACATCCACCTCATGCTGAAAAGTGTTGTCGAAGGTGTTCTATTTTGATTCTCCTAAAAGATTCGGAAAGCCAACCCATCAAAGTCTTTACATGCTTCATGTCAACGTACAGTTCGGTATTCGGAACAGTAATGCCATATCGAAATGCATTCCCATTACCGACGTAGGGGGGATTGGATGCTAATCCCGCCAAGAAGACATTTTCGCCAATGTTACAGGTCATTTATTGCTTCAAATATGCCGAATACATCCATACCAATTTTTCTTGTTCACGGATGTAATCACTCATCAGTGCATTTGTTCCTTCATCATCTGCATCTGCAGATAGATTGAGAAGTTCTCGCTGTCTAACTATAAGAATTTCAAAGGCATTTAAAATTGTCTGAATACCTTTCTTGCCGTCAGAAACATTTTTCACAGCCTCAATTTTTGCTATGTTTTTGTAATCATCAAAAGTGTGAAGTGGAGTTGCACCCAAGGTTAAAATTCTTTCTGCTATTTCATCTACTTTTAAAAGAAGATTGGTGTAAAGTTCTTCAAACTTTAAATGTAGCTCAAAGAACTTTTCTCCTTTTATGTTCCAATGCAAACCTCTTGTGTTTTGGTAGAACATCATGTAGTCGGCTAATAAATTGTTTAACCCATCAGCAAGCGACTTGCTTTTTGCTTTGTCAAGTCCGATTTGATTTTTAGTTGCCATATTATTTTGTTGTATATGATTGTTAAAGTT
>JAYVUE010000029.1:0-35868 GCA_043788195.1 Chitinophagaceae bacterium | reverse complement strand
AATAAATGCTATTGCCAAACCAAAAAAATATCAAATATTTGTACTCATCAGATACTGAGAAATAATTTTACCATTTCTAACTTTGTTCATTTTCTTGTATGGCCCAAAAGATCACTTCGGTAAAAGAAAAGGAATTTATCCCCTCCTTAACCGGCATCAGGGCAATTGCTGCGTATTTTGTTTTTTTCTTTCACCTTAACAGTTTTTCAACAACAAACCATCCAACCTTATATTTAATGATCAGGCATTTTTATCCTGTCCTTTCCCTGTTTTTTGTGATGAGCGGATTTATCATTTGCCATAAGTATTATGAGATCAGTTCACTTAAAAAAGATTACCTATATAAATATTTAATAAACCGGGTTTCAAGAATCTTACCTATATTATTTATTATTATCAGTATACAATTTATGCTGATGTTTTACCAACACCTTGATACCATTCAGCAAATTATTAAAAAATATGTACTAAGTATTACTTTATTAAAAGGCTTTTCATCTGAATATCGTTTTTCGGGTATTGGTCCCAGTTGGAGCATGTCTGTTGAGGAATTATTTTACTTTCTTTCTCCTCTTCTTTTTCTATATGTTCGTAATATTTTCTCGCTGATCAAAGTTGTCTTGGCATTTTATGCAGCAGGCATAATCCTCACCTTTATTTTCAGCCATTTTAATAATGCCGGTTTTTTCAGTGACTATAAATTCACTTTCTTTTTCACATTTTTTGGAAGAATATTTGATTTTGCCTGTGGCATTTTCCTGGCTTTAATTTTAAAAGGTAAATTCAAAAGCGCTATCCTTGAAAAAACCGGGGCCAAATCACTTTATATCGGCATTGGTATCATTCTTTTATCCACTGCCGGGCAGTTTTACCTGGCAAAAATTAATCACACCAACATGGCAATAGAATTATGGCCAGGATTGTTTTTAAACAATATCATTATGCCCATAGGTGTTGTTTTTATGTTTTATGGATTAATATATTATCAAAGCCTTATAAAAAATATTTTAAGTACAAAATTAATGGTTGCTCTGGGAAGCTCTACCTATTCATTTTACCTGCTGCATACCAGCTTTCTACTTTCCTGGATCTATAAATTTATCAGCACAAATCTTTTTATTGTTTTCATTTGCATGATCTTTTTTTCTTACCTGTTTTACAGAACCATAGAACAACCTTTGACGATTTTTTTAAGAAAGAAATTTTACAAAAAAGAAAAAAATCAAACGATAACTATATGATAACCGGCTCTTCAAAAGCTACATTATATAAGAACAGCAAATGGGTTGTGATTGCTTTCTGGTTAATATCAACTTTTGTTTACCTGTGTTTCTTTGGAATTGTTACAACACAAGAAGCAGGCAAATATATTGAGGAAGCCAACCATTTTATCAACTATGGGAATTTCTCAGCACCAAGATTTTGGTTCTATAGTATAACAATTTTTATACTTGCATTTTCAATTAAAATAAAGATCGGTTTCATTGGTGCATTTATTATCCAGGCTTTGATCAATCTTTTTGCTTATCTCCTTTTTCATAAAGCCTTGCAAAAATTATTTCAACAATCATTTGCCCCCGTCTTTATTACTATATACCTGCTTATTTTTTGGCCCTTTCAAAGCTGGGTTGTGTATTTATATACAGAATCAGTTTTTTTTAGCGCCGTCATGATATTGTTTTCAGTTTTAGTGCTTTACAAACCTGATAACATAAAAAATATATCCCTGATCATACTGGCACTACTGTTCGTAACTATTTCAAGACCCCTGGGTATACTTTTTGTACTCAGCGTTTGTATTTACCTGTTTTACTGTGCCCACAAAAAATGGAAGATCATCCTGGCTTGTGGCCTGGCGATTGTAATTGCAACAGGCTACTTTGCCACAAATATTATCTTCTCTACCATTAAAGACTGGAGTATAACACAGGCTTTTGAACAGGAAAGTATCATCTGTGATCTTCCTTCTGCCGGGCCTTACACAAAATTAGACCTGGCCAATTACGGGAGCCCCGTTTATCATCTTTATTATTATGTAACACATAACTTTTCCCATTTTCTTCACTTCGCCGGCGCCAAACTGCAATACTTCTTTTTAATGAAAAGAGATTACTATAGTCCGGCACATAATTATTTTCTATTGATCAACGCAATCACCATTTACCTATTAGCTTTTACAGGCTTGTTTATTAAACGGTTAAAAATTAACAAAGGGATTATTCTCTTTATGGCAGGCAGCATCCTGCTTTTTGCAATTACTATTATTTTTCAATGTGATGATTATAACAACCGGTTCATTCTTCCACTATTTCCCTTTTTTGTGATCATGGCCGCAAGAGGCGCTGAATATTTTATCTCACTTCTTTTTAAAAACAGTAAATAAACTACCAGTATCGATATAGAAAAATTTATTTTTCAACCCGAAAAGGGAAAATATTTTATTGAATAAAACTGAAAGAAATAAAAACTGATAATATTGCAGCCGGTTTACAATAAAACCAGCATCTGCATGCTGGCCTGAACGTTTATGATGCAACATATGAAGTCCATTACGCTCAGCAAAAACAGTAAGGGTTTCCCTGGTAAAATACTGTATATGTTCAATAGGTTTATACTGAAACCATTTTTTACCAAAAAGTTTACGCTGAAAACTATTATGATCAGGTGTAACCATTATTATAATACCATTTTCTTCAAGCAGGTCATGTAGTTGCAGAAATGCTTTATCAATATCGGGGATATGTTCAATTACATCAAATAAAGTAATGACAGAATATTTTTGAGTTGTTGAAAGTTCTTCCAACCGGGTATTTAATACACTATAACCCGATTGCATTAATATCTCAAACATTTCCACTTCCAACTCCAGCCCTTTAGCATCCCAACCCTTGCTTTTCATAATGTCCAGGCAATACCCTGCCGCACATCCCACATCCAGCACACGAATTGATTTACCAGCTGACAAAAATAATTCAGCATCTTTTAACCACTTTTCAAAATTTTTTTTTCGCAAAACTTTCTGTAGTTCATATCCAATATAGCCATACTCTTTATTTTTAAAATAATTGTGCAGGTAAATAGAGCAAAGCTGCTCATTTTTTAAGCGGGGATTTACATAAACGAAGCCACAATTACTACATTTCACTATTGTAAGGCCGTCCTTTTTCAGCACAGGTTTTGTTTTATCCTGTTTGCATAAAGAGCATTCATAATTTTGAAGATCAAATTCCATTGAGATGTCAATATAGAAGTGTAAAATAAAAGAAGAATGGTGTAAAAAAAAATTAAACAGCCTTTCCTTTCATGGCTTTTGATACTGCCTCATCCATTACCCTTTCGGCATATGGCCGTGAAATATTATTTAGCTCTTCTGTTTTTAATTGAATAAGGTCTTTGTCATTCATACTCAATGACAATTGCAGCGCCTGCATCGCCAAAGAACTGTCAATGATCTCTTTTGATGATAAAGTTGAAATGTTTTTTTGTATAAATTTTTCAGTGGTTTGCAACAATTGTTCTGCTTCCGTCCTTGCTTCAGTTAACGCACGTAAGGCAATATCTTCTTTTGCATGCTCCATCGAATCCAGTAACATTTTTTCAACATCACTATCTGTTAACCCGTATTGGGGTTTTATTGCTACAGATTGTTCTACTCCGCTTCTTAACTCTTTTGCATTTACCACCAAAATACCATCTGCATTGATCAAAAAACTTACTTCCACTTTTGGTAATCCTGCAGGCATACCCGGAATTCCTGTTAAATTAAATTCAGCCAGCTGTCGGTTATCTTTTACCATGTCTCTTTCGCCCTGGTACACTGCTATTTTCATACCACCCTGCCCGTCTTTATAAGTTGTATATTGCCGTGATGCTTTTGTAGGAATTTTAGCATTGCGGGGTAATAATACATCCATCAACCCCCCCATTGTTTCTAATCCTAATGAAAGCGGGGTAATATCCAATAATAAAATATCTTTTGTATTTCCTGCTAAAATATCAGCCTGAATAGCTGCTCCAAGCGCCACTACTTCATCGGGATTAACAGAATCATTAACAGTTTTTCCGAAAAAATTACCAACCATTTTTTTTACTAATGGTATCCTCGTGCTGCCGCCAACCATTATTATTTCGTCAATATTTTTTTTAATAATACCAGCATCTTTTAATGCATTGGCACAACATATAATTGTTTTGACAATGATCGGATCACAGATCTTCTCAAATTTTTCTTTGGTTATTACAAGTTCATTTTCTTCAAATGAAGATTCAAAACTATCGTTTGCTGATAAATGCTTTTTAGCTTCTTCTGCTTTTAGCCGGAGTAGTTGACGGATCTCTTTTTCATTGACAGTTTCATTGTAATCATACTTTTGCATCCAGTAATTAACAATTGCTTCATCAAGATCATCTCCTCCCAGAAAAGTATCACCATTAGTTGAAAGCACTTCAAATATTCCATTGGCAATTGTTAATATGGATATATCAAATGTGCCACCACCTAAAGCATATACAGCAACGGTTTTACTTTCTGTTGCAGTTAGGCCCATACCATAAGCCAAACTGGCCGCCGTTGGTTCATTGATGATCCTCATCACATCCAAACCTGCTAATTTACCTGCATCCCTGGTAGCCTGGCGCTGGGCATCATTAAAATAGGCAGGTACGGTTATTACTGCTTTATTCACCGGTGTTTTTAAAATATGTTCTGCAGTTTTCTTCAGCTCTTTTAATATCATTGAAGAAATGTCAATGGGTGAATAAAATTTATCTGCCTGTCCGGCAGGCTGGTTACCCACTTTCACTTTTACCAGCTTATCACCATCATCAATAATTTTATAGGCCAATGGGCCTGAATTATTTTTTACATCATTATAGGTTTTACCCATTAATCGTTTTGCTGAAAAAACAGTGTTGGCGGGATCAGAAATTAAATATTGTTTTGCCTCATCTCCAACTGTGATCATTCCATTTTCTCCAAAATGCAAAACCGAGGGCACAAGCGCTGTACTATTATGTTCTTTTAAGGCAACAGGCTTTTTTGTTTCGGGATGAATAATGGCAACAAGGCTATTGGTGGTTCCAAGGTCGATACCTACAATAATTTCATTTTGTTGTAAACTTCCGGTGGCTATGTTGATAGCTATTTTAGCCATTTAAATTATTTTTTTGCGAAGGTATGAAATAAAGTAGCGGCTATCAGCGCAGTGGGCTAAACCGGAACAAAGAATAAGAAATGATAAATAAGAAATAAGGAATAAGAAAGTATGACCGCTATACTTTCTTATTCCTTATTCGAAATACCTTATTTATTATTTCCTTTACCGTATAATCACCATCTTTCCATAGCCTTTGTTAAAATATTTATCTGTATTATCACCATCGGCTTTATACTTTTCAAGTGATTTACCATTGAGGTTGGTTAAAACCCTGTACAGGTAAACGCCATTAGCCAGTTTAGCTCCATAAGTATCTGTGCCATCCCATTTAAACTCTGTAATATTTCGTCCTACGTGCAGCGGGCCCAGTTCATCCTTGGTTATTTCACGTACTATTTTTCCGGTAATAGTTAATACCTGTATCCTGATATTTTGCGGTACTTCGTTGCCGGTAATAGTAAATACAAAAGCCGTAGAAGTGGTAAATGGATTAGGATAATTAAGCAAATTAGAGATCATTGCTTTTGTTATAACAGTAAAGATCACATGATAATTTAATGTCCCGGCCGTGTTACCAACAACATCCTTACCCGAAACGATCAGTTCATATTCACCTTCCTTTGGGAACCATGGTAAAAAATCAATGACCGCTGTATTAACACCTGTTGCCAGGTTGGCTGGTGTAAATCGCATAGAATCACCGAAATAATATCTTCGTAATGACCCATCAGGAAAACGCACCTGCACATTTAAAAGCGCAGTATCTGCAAGTGCAAGGAAACGGCTCTCGTCTTTTAAATTAATAAGTATGTGAGGCTTGGCCGAAACTATATCCTTGTTCAAAATATGTACACCGTCGAAAGTTATATCAAGTAAAGGATTAAAATTATCCGCTTTTACATACAACTCTTTAACTAGAATATTATTAAAATGAAATTCCTCAGGTTGGTCATTGCCAGGGTTAATATCTACAAAAACTGTATTTGACCCCGGATAATTCCTGGTATCAATTTTATAATTTACAACAAGGGTATCACCGGAGATCAATATTTTACCTCTTGGGATTGTTACAGGGTGAGGAAGATTATTTCTGTCAGTAATAATAAAATTGATTTTCATTAAGCTATCAAAATTAGTAGGACTGATATTTTTAAATGCCATTTTAAAATCAACTATCTCTCCCTGGTCAGCTGTATCTTTTAAACTGAATAAAATATTTGGCGCTACTGCACCTTCGGGTACAGGTGCATAATTCAATCTCCAGTAACTTAACTGGTACGGAGTTCCCTGTACTTTATCTCTGTTAAACATTTTTAGTTTGATGTAGGGATATTGAGCAGCACTGACGGCACTGATATCAAAATCCTTGACCGTTGAATCAATTGTATATAAAGTTGTTTCAGTACCACCGGAACTAACCCCAATGATATTAAATGAGATTGAATCTCCGGCCGTAGTTTCTGAACGGGCTCCTCTCCAGTGAAACTGGCTCCATGTTTTAGCCGGACCAAAAGCAGGAGAAATAATTGTACCATTTGATTTGGTAACAGGGCATAGAACATCTGATGTAATTTTATCTGAAATTCCTTCAGAAAATTTATAAACAGGAATAAAACTATTATCGCCTTTTTTATAAATAAAATTAAATGCCCTTGGCCTGATGAATGAATCTATTTCCAGGAATCCTGCATTTTTTAAACGGTGATATAAAGAATTACCACTACCCAAAACCAATGTATCATTTTTCCAACTATCAACAAAACTACCGGCGGGTGGAATAAAATTTGTTACATTCATAACCACTATATACCAGCTATTGGGTATTGAATCAAGGAAACGTACAGCAGCCCTGCGCATAACCGGGTTGGCCAGGTCGTAAGCAAAGCTATACCGTTTAGTTACTCCACAAACCGGGTTACTACCATTCAATCCCGGTCCACTAAATGAATTAGGAAGAGCATCAAAACCTATAGGGTTAAACACACTTATAAGTACTTTACTGTCGATAGGGGCACAAGCACTTTGCACAATAATTCCGCCATCCACATTAATTTGAAAATCCTGTGCCTGGTTAGCAGCAGTTGGATAAATACCATTCTTTAGTTTAACGGCTGAAATATAAGTATCAAATTTCCATTTCCTATCTGGTTGAAAACTTATATCGGTAGTCACTGATTTTATATGTTGGTAATAGTGTGACTGGTTACTACCAGGACTACTATTAGGCAGGTAAATAAAAGAAGTACTGTTCCAGATATAACTGGCATTTCCAATTGGTACAGTTGCTGTTCTCCAGTAATAAACCGTACTATCTGCAAAAGTAATATTGGTTGGAGAAAATTGAATTATACCGCCAACACCATTTAAATTATACGTTTTCTTTAAAGGTGAATTAAATGATTCTGTAGTGTCAATTTCCATGGTATATTGCCGTTGGCCCAACACTGCGTTTGTTGTACTGGCATAATAGGAAATATTTTGTTGTTTAACTATTGAATAATTATAAGGATAAACAGGGCGTAACTCGTCTTCAAATATGTAGAAATCCTTAATCAGGATATTATTGGATTCTGATAATTCATCAACATTAAAATCATCATCCAGCGAAATGATCAATTGATTAAGGCCTTTATCAGTGATCGGGTTAATGGGTACAACAAGATGAATAGAATCCAGGTTATGGATACCCCTGATCCGTTGATTATATAATATTTTTATAGCCCCGGTAGGGATCTTTTGTTTTACAGTAACCCGAATTGAATCATTTACCGCCTTTCCAATATTCATCATTTTTATATCAACTATAAAATTGGCATTTGCCACAGAAATAATAGTAGGCGTAAATTTTACCAATTGATCTTCGATCACATAATCGGGTTTTGCAAATGAGTTGACCTTTAATGCAGGATCGCCCTGCAGATTAACTTCTTCCATATGTATACGTGTATAAAAATCAAGGGTGTTAGGATCCGGTCCCATACTTTGTAATACATTTTTGATCTGGTTTCCAATTGTATTACCATACATTGCCGAACTTATATTTGTAAAAAGAAAGTTGTTATAAAAATTTAAGAAGGGTGCAATGCCAAAATGCGTACTTCCTAAAAAACCTATGCTGCCTTTTTGATCAATCAATACATATTTTTCTGAAAGCGACATGCCCTGATAACCAATGACCCGGTTTACATTATAATTGAAAAAATTACCAACCGTACATCCACTTACATGCATAAAAGGATATTTACCGGCATTATTATAAGTTTCGGGATAATTTAAATTGATCGCTAATTCATTGGCAGAAGAATGGCCAAAATATTTTACATACCCCAACCCATCCTGGAACATTTGAGTAATCCGCTGACTCTGTTGTTGCTCAATTGTAGCATTAGAACTTTTTGCAAATGTTTCAACATGTGCACCAAGCATAGTGTCTTCTACAATAATTTTGTAACCGTTCATATAAATACCGAACTCAGCATTTTCAGCACTATCCGCACCTCCTATCGTGAACAAAAAACTCTTCATCCATGCTTTATTGGCAATTGTTTGAACAGTTGACTGCTGTGTCTGTTCATATTGTTTCATCTTATCCAGGTAATAACCTACTTCGGTTCCGTTAATTGCACCAATACGACCGATGGGTATTAAAGGCACATTTGTACCCGGATTACAGGATAGGAGAATATCAGACGGAGGCCAGCCAAAAGTTGGTACCAGGCTTAGCTGTTCAGCTATAGGATTAAGGACTCCCGGAGCGTTATAATCAATATAACTCAGACCATGCCCGATGATAAAAACATATTTTGGTTTTACAGTAAACTGCTGATCAGCATAACGGATAAAGTCACGCACCGAAGTTGGGTGCTTACTAATTCCAAAACCAAACTGATCTGTAAGTTCATTGATATCATAAATTTTTGAATTATAATTACCCCCGGCAGAGGAAGCCCTGTACTGACGGTAAAGGTCAACATTGTTTACACCTGAACCGTTATTATACAATACCGGGTTACTGATGATCAGGTAATCTCCCTGGTTAGTTGAATTGGCTAAATTAAAAAATGATTTACTGGTAATACCAGTGATAATGTTGATATTGGATGGATCCTGGCTGATGAGATTAAATTTTCTTACCGGATCTGCAGAAGGTGGCAAAACAAATTTTACCTGGCCAGGTGTATTTATATCTCCTAAATATCTTTTCCCGTTATTAATATCATATAAAACCGGGGCAATTGCATTTGAGAAAAAATTATCTATTACAAGGTAATTACCTGCAGCATTATTTTTTAATTCAAAATAAAAATTCTTTTGATTATTGAAATTAAATGTGGCCGGGTAGGTAACAGAAAGGCTGCCCACCACAAACCGGTCAGTTATATTTGTTGAATTAGTACTAATACTAACAGGAAGTCCTGATGGGCTTAACAATAATGATAAAGGAATATTTCTTACAGTATCCTTATGATAATCGAAAAATGGCATTGGGTTGGGAGGTGTTGTTCCTGAAGAACCCAAAATGGTTGTGTTGAAAAATTTTGCTGAAAGTTCCCTGGTATTTAAAGCATTGCCAGCTGCCGCAACTGTAAACATTACACTATTGGGAGGCCCGGAAGTATAAACATTGAGATCGGTTAATTGGGCCGTTAAAGCACAACATGGAGCAATATCATTACTTGTCCATCCTTCCCCGATATCATAGGATGATGAATAAACATATTCACCTAATACTGCAGCATACCCCCTGTTGATCTTTTCTCGGTAATTAACTTCTGCACGACGCATAAAATATATATCTGCAGGAAGGGTGTTACCAGCGATCACATTAGGACTTTGTAAATAACGCAAATTAATTCCTACAGTATTCACAGTTAAAAAATAGGTTGCAGTGTCTGTATTAAGGTTATACTTATCATTGAGTTGAAAATCGGGATTACGAAATAAGGTTTTATCTGGTTTGCCATCGTTTCTTTCTCCCCAAAATTCAATATAATCTCCGGCGCCTAAAACACCGGATGATACTGAAGTATATAACCGTACTTCTTTTCCATTACGCCAAAGTTGAAAATTTTGTGCCGGTACACTACCCAATCCAATAGCAGCCAATACAGGCTGTGCAATACGGCACAGGCTGTCTCTGCTGACCTTAAATTTATAGTAGGTTTTAGTATAATCGATCCAGCTGTTATTTAACTGAGAAAACCCGGTGGTTACCAGCAATAAAATTAAGGATGTAAATAAAAATTTTTTCATACAGATTTAAAATTAAATATTTTATTGTTCTCTTTCTTTTCTGGCCAGGTTTAACCGTAAAGAAAAAATATGGGTATATAATGGGTTCGACTGATTAGCCAGGTTGGTAAAGGCATAATCAATCATTACACTTTTTATTTTAAATCCGGCACCTACACTTGGCTGGTAAATCCATACTTTCTTTTGGTTTAAAGTATCTCCATCGGATAATGCCTTTTGAAAATTAGTAATACCGCCTCTGATAAAAAATACATCTTTAATATTGGCTTCTAATCCAATACGCGGATCTACACTTATTGTATTGCCACTTAAAACAGTATTTCTTTTACCATCAAAAGTAATATCAAAATTAGCTTCAGCCATAAGGCTAAAAGAATTACCAATTTTAAATTTATATCCGCCACCTAAAATAATTCGGGGAGCAGTTAATTCGGTTGATTTTACCGGTATTGCATTTTTAGTCAGGTATAATACTTCTTTTTCTTTTTGTGTAAACTTAAAAGACCAGGCATTGAAAGTTGTGGTTAAATCTCTTGCCACAATACCCAGGTTCCAGTTTTTGCCATGCATTTGTAACCCTGCATCAATTCCAAAGCCCCAGGCCGATGCAAATTTGCCCACATTACGATAGATAATTTTGGCATTGATACCAAAGCTGATATTCTTATTTTCAGATTGCCTTATATTTTGAGCAATGGAAAGTAGTAATGCATAATCAGCAGAAGAAAAAGTTTGGATATTTCCGTAATTGATACTGCCATCGGGTTCTACAAGGTACAAGGTATTAGGAATATCATCAACTGCAAAACGCAGGATAGAAAATCCGATCGCCCTTTTACCATCTTGAATTGAAGTTGCAGCAGAGAGATAATCATATTTGGCGATGCCGGCAAAATAATCGGCGTGCATGAGCCCGATATTTGTATGGTTCTTTATGCCAGTAAGACCCGCGGGGTTCCAATAACCAGCCGTTTCATCACTTGCAGATGCTACTTGTGCTCCACCCATGGCAAGCCCTCTTGCCCCGGCGCCAATATTTAAAAATTCATTGGAATATTTTCTGAATTGCGAAAAAGAACTGTCGGGAAAAAGCAGTAGACCAAAAAAGCCTATAATGCTAAGTACTCTCATAAATTTTTCAGGTTAGTAATTGAATTAAATGGGGATATTATTATTAAACGTAATTATACTTGTAAAATTGTGTTTATTTAACAGGTTAAAATTAGTCATTATACTATGAAACATAATCCACAATGTCTGAAATAAGGTGGATAACTTACAAAACCCAGTCTGCTATATCAGATAAATACATTTTTGTATCTAAATTCATGCATCAAAAATATAAAATCAGGTGATCGGGGTAATTGGCATTCAATACTTTGCAAATAAATTGGAAAAATTGAAATATCTATCTTACTTAAGCTATGCAGAACATTGATTTTATCAATTTTTATAAGCATTTTTGCCAAAGCGCTAGCCTTTAGTATTTATTTTAAAAACAAGTCTTTATTATGATAAACCGTTTTTATGCAGCATTTAATTGAAGAATTGCAATGGAGGGGTATGATACAGGACATTATGCCGGGTACAAAAGAACAATTTGAAAAAGAATTGACCACAGCCTATATTGGATTTGATCCCACCGCCGATAGTCTGCATATTGGAAGCCTTGTACCCATTATCCTATTGGTGCATTTACAAAAAGCAGGTCATAAACCCATTGCATTGGTGGGTGGCGCTACGGGATTAATAGGAGATCCTTCAGGAAAAAAAGAAGAACGAAAGCTTTTGACAGAAGAAGACGTAAACCACAATGTTGAGTGTATTCGCAAACAGTTGGTTCGTTTTCTTGATTTTAATTCGGATAAAAATGCTGCCTTGCTGGTTAATAATGCAGATTGGTTTAAAAACATTTCCACCATTGCCTTTTTACGCGATGCAGGGAAATACCTTACCGTCAGTTACCTTTTGAGTAAAGGCTTTATTAAAGACAGGATGGCGCAGGACCAGGAAATTTCTTTTACCGAATTTAATTACATCCTGATACAGGCATACGATTTTATGTGGTTATATGAACATCATCAATGCAAAATACAAATGGGCGGATCTGATCAATGGGGGAATATTACTGCCGGCACGGAATTAATAAGAAAGAAACTTCGTGGTGAAACATTTGGCTTTACCTGCCCCCTGATCACAAAAGCTGATGGAGGCAAATTTGGTAAAACAGAAAGCGGCAATGTGTGGCTGGATGCGAATAAAACCTCTCCTTACCTATTCTACCAGTTTTGGCTAAACGCAAATGATGCCGATGCGGAAAAATGGATAAAGATCTTCACTTTTTTAGATCAGCCGCTGATCAATTCACTGATCGATGAACATAAAAAAGATGCTGCCAAAAGAATTTTACAAAAAACGCTGGCAAAGGAAATAACAGTATTTGTTCATGGTGAAGAAGAATATAATATTGCCATTGAAACCACTGAAAAAATATTTGCCAACCGAAATTCATCAGCTAAAAATATGAGTGAAGAAGACCTGGAGAGCCTTGATGGTATTGTAAAGATCAATTACCCGGGGGGTAAAATTGCAACATCAATTGACGTGGTTTCTTTTTTAGCCGAAACAGCTATTTTTTCAAGTAAAAGTGAAGCAAAAAAAATGGTGCTGGGAGGAGGCCTGAGCATCAACAGAAAAAAAGTTGAATCCATTGAATTATCAATCAATGAATCATTATTGTTGTACAATAAATATATACTGGTACAAAAAGGTAAAAAGAATTATTATTTAATTACGTGCAGTTAAACCTGTTCAATAATGGTTATTTCACTTTGTTTTATTTATACTTACAAAACAATAAGCTTTAAGTCTTCGCCGTTGTTGTGCCGTAAATAAATACTGTATGCTTACTATAGATACATGGATCGCTTGTATCAAAAAATTATTTTTGAGCATTACTTTGAAAGCGCAGATTAATATTAAACATGGTGATTGTATAACCAGAACACATATGCCTTAAATATAAACTGAATGAAGAATTTTTCGCAATTAAAGAAAAATTTAAAAAATGACTTTTCTACTCTAAAAAAAAATAAGGTAGCGGTTTTAGGAGACAGCTCCACCCAGTTTTTAGTACAGGCTATCAGGGGTTGTGGTTTTGATGCAGGGCTGGATCTGCAGATATATGAAGCCGATTTTAACCAGATAGAAAGACAGGTATTAGACCCCTCCTCCGCTTTGTATGATTTCAATCCTGAAATTCTTATCCTTTTTAAATCTTCGCATCAACTACTAGGCAAATACAATAAATTAAACCCCGGGCAATTTACTTCAATGGCAGCAGATGAGCTTATGCACATTGAGGAACTAAACAACACTATTACCGGCCGGTTAAACTGCAAGGTGATCTTTTATAATTACGCCGAAATAGATGATGCCGTATTTGGAAATTATGCAACAAAGATCGAATCTTCTTTTTTATTTCAGTTAAGAAAACTCAATTACCAGTTGATGCTTTTTGCATCAGGCAATACTAATTTTTTTTTATGCGACATTTCGACTTTACAAAATCAATTTGGTAAAAGCACTTTTTTCCATCCCGCAGTATATGTCAATGCTGAAATGGTATTAAGCATTGATATTTTACCTGCAGTGGCTTACAAAACAATTCAGCTGATCAGCGCCATGAACGGGCAATTTAAGAAATGTATAATTCTAGATCTTGATAATACAATTTGGGGAGGAATTATTGGAGATGATGGCCTTGAAAATATCCAGGTCGGCAATTTAGGTATTGGTAAAGCATTTTCTGAATTTCAATATTGGATAAAAAAATTAAAGACAAGGGGAATCATTATTGCAGTTTGCAGTAAAAACAATGAAGCAACTGCAAAGGAACCATTTGAGAAACATCCCGACATGGTTTTAAAATTAGAAGACATTGCTGTTTTTATAGCCAACTGGGAAAACAAAGCAGATAATATCAGGAAAATTCAAAGCCTGTTAAACATTGGTTTTGATTCAATGGTTTTTTTGGATGATAACCCTTTTGAAAGAAATATGGTTCGGGAAAATATACCTGGTATTATTATTCCTGAATTACCTGAAGACCCGGCACATTACCTGGAGTACCTGTATTCATTAAATCTTTTTGAAACCATCTCTTTTACTGCTGAGGATGAGGAAAGAACAAAATTGTACCAGGTAGAAGCTCAACGAAGCAGTATTCAGCAAAAATTTACCAATGAAGATGATTTTCTGCAAAGCCTTAACATGATGTCTTTAGTACAATCATTTAATACATTTAACAAGCCCAGGGTTGCACAGCTTTCGCAAAGATCTAATCAATTTAATTTAAGAACTGTTCGTTATACAGAAGCAGATATTGAACAACTTTCTACATCAGCAGATTATTTTACTTTTGCCTTTACCCTTGAAGATAAATTTGGCGACAATGGATTAATTGCTGTTATCATTTTACATAAGGAAGATAACAACACTTTTTTTATTGATACCTGGCTGATGAGTTGCAGAATTTTAAAAAGAGGAATGGAAAATTTTGTATTGAACCAAATTATTAATTTTGCAAACAAAAATGGCTTTGTATATTTAAAAGGTGAATATTTGCAAACTGCTAAAAATGAAATAGTGAAAGACCATTACCAAAACCTGGGCTTTACAATGTCAGGTAATTTTTGGATGCTGAATATGAATGAATATGTGCCTAAAAAAATTTTTATAAAAACAAAATAATGGACCAACTGATAAATAATATCTATCAAAAAATAGAGGCCATTGACCACATTTATTTGTTTAATAATATTCAGGAGATACGTGAT
Source organism: Chitinophagaceae bacterium (assembly GCA_043788195.1). GTDB lineage: Bacteria > Bacteroidota > Bacteroidia > Chitinophagales > Chitinophagaceae > Ferruginibacter. The sequence continues at coordinate 20,621 of JAYVUE010000029.1, read as the reverse complement.
ATTATAACCGGGGCGGAGTTTGAAATAAGCTCGGAAGTTTTTTACTCATCCGAAGATGTTTCGCCTGAAAGAGCAGCAAAATTTAAAATAGCTTAACTATACGGCGCTTTTTTAACGAAGAAAAAATAAAATTTTAACCCCAAATAAAAAAAATGAAAGAAAAAATTCTGGAGCAGGTAAACGCCATTTTGATAGATGTACTTGACGATGAAAATATTAAACTTACCGAAACAACAACGGCATATGATATTGATGAATGGGATTCACTGTCTAATATTCAACTGGTGGTTGCCATTGAAAATCATTTTAACATCCGGTTCACCTCAAAAGAAATTCAGATCTGGAATAATGTAGGTGATATGGTTAATTCTATAGCAGAAAAAACAGGATCAACCATTTAATAAATGCAGAAAAATATCTGCCCAGCAGTTGTTATTATAAAAAAAAGTTAAGGTGTACTTTGCAAAAAACAAAGGCCGTTTTATTGAACTTATTAAACAATAAATTTTATACCCATTTTTTTAATTGCAGCACTCCCAAATATCAAAAAAATGAGCTTTACAACAATTGTTTTTTTTCTTTTCATTACAATTTTTTTTCTTCTTTACTGGCTCGTCTTTAATAAAAATCTGAAACTTCAGAATTTGCTGCTGCTGGCAGGAAGTTATATCTTTTATGCTTGGGCCGACTGGCGCTTTTTACCCTTACTCACAGGCATTTCGCTGCTTAATTTTTTATTGGGTATTTATATAGAAAAAAAGCCCGGGGCCAATCAAAAAAGAGTACTTCTGCTGATTGGTATTCTGCAGGGTATTGGTGCACTTGTATTTTTTAAATACTTCAATTTCTTCATTGCTTCATTTAATGATGTCTTTAGTTCGTTAAAAATAAATGTCAGTTTACAAACACTTAATATTATTGTACCCCTGGGTATCAGTTTTTTTACTTTCCGAACTATAAGTTATCTCCTGGATATTGATAAGGGAAAGATAAAAGCTACACATGACTGGATAATGTTTTTTACTTATGTTGCTTATTTTCCAAGTTTACTATCAGGCCCTATTGATAAAGCCAAAACATTTATTCCCCAGCTGGAAAAGAAACGGGTTTTTGATTATGCCCAGGCTTCAGATGGTATGAGACAAATTTTATGGGGCCTTTTTAAAAAACTGGTTGTGGCTGATAACTGTGCTTTAATTACCAACTATATTTTCAGCAATTACCACGAGCTTCCCGCAAGCACTTTATTTTTGGGCACTTTCTTTTATTGCATCCAGGTTTATGCTGATTTTTCGGGATATTCAGATATGGCAATTGGTATTTCAAATCTCCTGGGAATTAATATTACCAAAAACTTCGACTACCCGTTCTTTTCGCAAAACATTGCAGATTTCTGGCGTAAATGGCATATTTCACTAACTGCCTGGTTAACTCAATATGTATTTACACCATTAAGTATTGCATTCAGAAACTATCGCAAAAAGGGATTGATACTTGCCATTTTATTAAACTTTGCAATTATTGGTATCTGGCATGGCGCCAACTGGAACTTCCTGTTATTTGGCCTTTTACATGGCAGTTTTTATATTCCCCTTATCTTAAAAGATACAATGAATAAAAAGCGAAAGATCGCAAAGGGTAAAATATTCCCTTCACTTCGGGAAACCATAAATATGGTTAGCCTTTTTATACTGATCATGTTCACATTTGTAATTTTCAGGCTAAATACAATCACAGATGCTCTTAACTATTACAAATTACTTTTTTCAAGATCCTTGTTTAGTAAACCAATTACAAATGATGGTGTAACGGTAACAGTAACATTTATATTTATCATTGTAATGATATCAACAGAATGGTTGCAACGAGAAAAAGATCACGGACTGCAAATTGACAATATAAAAAGCCGGCTGGTAAGAATGTCTGTTTATTATTTATTATTTCTGTCTATTTTTATTTTTAAGGCCAATGAAGCAAATCAATTTATTTATTTTCAATTTTAAATATGAAAAAATTTATTTCCCGATCCGTTTTATTTATGCTGCCTTTTGTGTTGATGGCTTATGTTACAGACATATTTATTTCAAAGAACCTAAAGAAAATAAGTTCATATAAAGAAGGCGAATTTTCGGTATGGAATGACCTTTATGAAGGAAAAATAAATGCAGAAATTTTAATTTATGGCAGTTCAAGAGCCTGGTTACATATCGATCCCTCAATGATGGAAGACAGCCTGCACATTACAAGTTATAATCTTGGCATTAATTCTCACAATTTCTGGATGGAAAATTTCAGGCATAAATTATTATTGAAATATAATAACAAGCCCAAATTGATAATACATTCATTGGGGTTTTCTACTATGGAAAAAAGAACAGACCTTTTTAATGCCGACCAGTTTTTACCTTACATGCTTTTTAATAAAGAAATGGAAGCTGCCATAATTAATTATAAAGGATACACCAAAGCTGATTTTTATATACCGCTATTAAGATATTATGGCAAAAGAGATGCCTTATTAAGAGTTTTAAAATACTTTATCAACCCCGATGATAACCCGGTAAAAAGAATAAAAGGATATGAAGGAGTTGAAGATCTTTCCTGGCACAATGATCTTGATAAAGTAAAAAAGAAGTTAAAATATAATGAAGTTAAAATTGATACGAATACAATCTCTTTATTTGAAAAATATATTATCGATTGTAAAAAACAAAATATCAGGATATTGCTTCTTAATACGCCGGAATTTATAGATGGACAACTATTTACAAAAAACCTAAAAGATGTAATAAATATTTACAAGCACATCAGCACTAAATATGATGTTCCTTTTTACGACTTCTCCAACGACAGTATGTCTTATCAAAAAAAATATTTTTTTAATGCTGAGCATTTAAATAAACTGGGTGCAGAAACCTTTACAAAAAAACTGATCGACACTTTAAGAAGATCTGGTTTAATTGAAGGTATCAAAACAACCGTACCTTATAAGGGGCAATAAAAGCCCGGGCTTTTTAAAAAACCAGGCTTTTACAAAATACCGGGTAATTAAAAACTCTCATTTTATTAAGCAATATTATACTTCAATAGCAGAATAAGCTTAGAAAACAATTAACTTACAGATCACTGAACTTATATAATGGTTAAGGTGATTGTGAAGCAAGAAAACAAGTTTGTTTTTTCATGCTGAGGAACAGCCTGTCCGAACGGGTCATCCGGGCGGGCATCTCAAGAGATTCTTCCGCAGCCTGTACCGCCATCGGCGGGATCAGAATGACAAACTTGTGTTCTGGCTACACATATGCAATAGTTAAGAAGTTTTCTTTTTTTGTTAACAATAAATTCAACGCTACTATTGCAGAATTCAATTTGATTCACAATCTTTATACAAATTATTATTATGAAAAAAAATCTGCTACTTTTAATTTCCGGGGTTTTGCTTTCCCTGCTTTTCAATTCCTGTAATTCATCCGATAAAAAAAATAATGGCCATGATATGCCATTAGGTATGTTATTTGAGAAAAAAGACAAGCTGGCTGGTATTCCACTTGCCTCTACTCCTTTTGGTGGTGATGAACTACCGGCATCTATAGATCTGTCGGATAAAATGCCCCCGGTTGGCAACCAGGGTAACCAGCAATCATGTGTTGCCTGGGCAATTGCTTACGCACTTAAAAGTTATCAGGAAAAAGTTGAACTTAGCCAGCAGTTAACATTCAGCCCATCATTTATTTATAACCAGATCAATAATGGGCAAAATGCACCTACTTATGTTACAGACGCTTTGAATCTGTTATCAGAACAAGGTGTGTGTAATTTAGATGAAATGCCATATAGTGAAACCGATTGGACAACCAAACCATCAACTACCGCAAAAGAAAATGCAAAAAAATTCAGGATAGATTTCTGGCGCCAGGTAAATACACAGGATATTAAAGAAGTAAAAGCTCAATTAGCAGCAGGTTACCCGGTGATCATCGGGGCCGAAGTGTCTAAAGAATTTGTTAATGATGGCTTTGCAAAAAAGGCAGATTATATTTGGTCGGAAACCGGGACAGTTTCAGGCGGACATTGTATGCTGTTAGTGGGTTATAATGATACTAAAAATGCATTTAAAGTAATGAATAGCTGGGGTAAAGACTGGGGCGACAATGGTTTTGCCTGGATCGACTATAAATTTTTTCCTACAGCAGTTAAATACGGGTTTGTTGCTAAAGATGCTATTACAACAAATGCTCCGCAAAATCCTGATGTTGCAAAGGATAATAATACCACTACTAATAATAATTCTGATCAAACAAATAAAGACAATCAGCAAACAAATGATGATTCTAATAATGATTATACTTCATTTGAAAATATTGACTTTACCAGCACAAATGTTGAACACAATGTAAGAAATGAGGAAGACCCAAAATCGGGTTACAATATGAAGATTGAAGGGAAAGTGGATATACCAGCTTCTTATGGAAAAAAATTCCAGATCGTTGTACATATCTATAGTGCTTCCACCAACAAACAGGTTAAAAGCCTTATTTACCCAACCTATGCTGATATCAATGGCTATGCTGCAGGATATACGCCTGAATATGATGTTACTAAAGAAGGTTTTAGAAACGGAACCTGGTGGATTGAAATTCCTTATAACTCCATTTCGATGCCCAGCGGAAGAAATAATTTTTATGCTATTCCTACCCTGTTTGTAGATAATTTTGGAATTGCCTTTGGAGAAAAAATACGGTTTTATGTTGATATGCCTTAATGGATTAACAAAATATCTTTCCTAAAAAACATCCCGCTAAGCGGGATGTTTTTTATTTTATGCAATTTAAAAAAATTTTTTACGCATTATTAACAGGTGTACCAACTACAGGATTATTTGTAAGTACCAACATAAATTTTCTTTCGTTTAGCAGGTAACCATTAGATTTTTCACAGAAATGCACTTTTATATTTTCAACACTAAAAGGACTGCCCTCCGAAACATCTGCAATATTATTATGTATGATATCATGGCCGTCAATAATAATTACACAACCACTTCCTATTGCTTCCATTTTATTACCGTTTGTAACAAGCATACCGGTATCCTCACCAAGTCCTATTCCAATACATGATGGATTAGTTACAACTGCCTGGGCCAATCTGCCAAAGCGCCCCCTTTTTTCAAAATGAGAATCAAAGATCAAACCAGTCATAAAACCAAGCCCGGTTGTAATTTTCACTTCTCCTTTTAAATGCGCCCTGGAGGCTGTGCCTTCATAGATCATGGTATTACTCATGGCCATTGCACCGGCAGAAGTACCTGCCACAACAAATTCAGCTTCATTATGGAACCTGTCTAAAATAATTTTTAAAAATTGTGTGCCTCCAAAAGTACTGGTTAAACGCAATTGATTTCCACCGGTAAACATCACAACATCACAATTGCTGATCCTTTCAATATATTCCGCAGTCATAACTTCGGTACGGTTGCGGATATGCATTACCCCTATATTTGTGCAACCTATTTTTCCAAAAGCATTCAGGTAATTATCCCCCACTTCATAGGGTATCATACTGGCCGTAGTGATCACTTCAATGCGTGAAAGTGGTCCATGGCAAGATTCTTCAACGATCCTGCGAAGAATCCCTAATTCAAAAAAGTTTAGATTATTGCGGTGAATTTCTCCTTTCTCAAGGTCTGTTCCTTTATCTTCGGCACCCCCAATCGCAATCAGTTTTCCTTTAGCAAATTGCATTCAATCATTTTTATGATTAACGCAAAAATAAGGAAAATCGTGTTGAATTTTCATCAACTACTTATCAACGATTGTTAATACTGCTGAACTATTAACGGATACTGAGCAATATTTATAATGTGATTGTCAGTCTTTGTCATCTTGAGCTTGTCGAAAGATTGTCGAAGACGAATTAGGAGAAGATTTTGATCTGGCCAGTTTTTTTATCTCTTCCCAATCTTCTATAAAAAGTGCTTCTTTCTTTTTTCTCGACCACCCTTTGATCTGCTTTTCCCAAGCGATAGCCTGTATGATATCCTGGTACCTTTCAGCATATTTCAAAACTACAGGCCTGCGTTTAAAAGTATAACATGAATTATTATAACCTGTTTCATGCTCCCATAACCTCCTTTCTAAATTATTGGTGACACCTGTGTAATAGCTTTTATCACTACATTCTACGATGTAAACATAATAGTTGTGCGCAATTTTCATTGGGGTAAGGATGTTTTCGTTTATTGATACGGCTTCGACAAGCTCAGCCTGACAATTTCGTTTGACATATTGGACCGCTTTTTTGATACAGCTTCGATAAGCTCAGCCTGACAATTTCGTTTGACATATTGGACCGCTTTTTTGATACGGCTTCGACAATCTTTCGACAAGCTCAAGATGACAAAGCCCGACAATTTCGTTTGACATATTGGGCCGTTTTTTTGATACAGCTTTGGCAAACTCAGCCCGACAATTTCGTCATAACTGTGCAAATTTCTCAATGCCTTCTACAAGGCGGTCAAGGTTTTTTGTAGTAGTATAAACGTTAGGGGTAACACGCACTCCATGTATATTCTCCCAATTAATACCTACAACATGAATTTTGTAATTATCCCATAAATAGGAGTCCAGTTCTCCGGCAGTTTTCCCTTCTACACTTACCAAACCAATAGCGCAACCAAATTCTTTCTTAAATGAAGTATGCAATTTAACCTTAGGAATGTCTATTACTTTTTTCATCCAGTAATTTTTCAGGTACAGTAAACGTTCTTCTTTTCGTTTAGGGCCGATCATTTCATAAAAATCAATGGCTTTGTCAATGGCTTCTTCAATGAAAAACGGGCGGGTTCCCAGGTGTTCAAACTTGCGGATATTATCTTCTTCTTTTTCGCCAGCGCCAAATAAGGGCCAGATATCTTTTATTTTTTCTTTGCGAACATATAAAAATCCAGTACCAATGGGGGCGCCCAGCCATTTGTGCAAACTGGTTCCAAAATAATCACAGTTCAGATCAGGGATCAAAAATTCAAATTGTGCAAAAGTATGTGCCCCGTCAACCAACACATCTATATTTTTTTTCTTTGCTGCATCTGCAATTTTTTTCACCGGCATCTTCTGTCCGATCCAGTTGATCATATGAGTGATCTGTACAACTTTTGTTTTTTCAGTAAAGGCATTTGTATATTGAGATACAAGGTAATCTTCATCTTCACTGGGTAATTCAAGATTGATCCACACCAATTTGATCCCTTCTCTTTTTTCCCGTTGTTTCCAGGCACCGATCATATTGGGATAATCCTGTTTTGTTAGTACTACTTCATCACCGGGTTTAAGTTCAATTCCAAAAATTATAGTTTCTAATGCTTCAGATGCATTGCGGTGCAGCGCAATTTCTTCTTTATCGCATCCTGCTATCTGGGCTAAATTTTTTCTTAATGGTTCTCTACCCTGGTCAACAACACGCCACATAAAATAACTGGGTGCCTCATTACTGATATCATAATAACGTTTCATTGCATCAGCAACAGTTTTTGGAGCAGGTGCCACACCCCCGTTATTTAAATTGATGAAGTTGGGCGAAATAGTATACGCCTGTTGTATAAAATACCAAAAATCTTCATCCCCGGCCAGGTCAGATGGAGGCATATTAACCACATTTTTTAATGCACTGTTCAAATTACGGCTCCACGCAGGTTGTAACAGGTTTGCTGTGATGGCAGAAGCAGATAACAGCCCTATTTTATTGAGAAATGAACGACGGTTTGCCATGTCACTATTTTTAAAACTACAAATTACTCATTTTGTTTTTTGTAAAGCAATATGATTTTGGTAATTTCCAGTTTATGAGAGCACTACCACAAAGAACACAAAGATCCTGAGATACACAAAGGATTCTTAGAGAAACTATGTAATAATTTGTGCCTGTCAGTGTAACAACTAAAACTGCATTTATGAATATTGTAGAAATTAAAGTACTTAAGGGGCCCAATTACTGGAGTGTCAGAAGAACCAAACTAATCCAGATGAAACTTGACCTGGAAGAAAAAGAGCAAATGCCAACCAATAGCATCCCCGGTTTCAGAGAAAGGCTGGAAACTTTACTGCCCTCATTAATTGAACATCGCTGCAGTGTAGGTACCCGTGGTGGTTTTTTTTCCAGGGTAGATGAAGGTACCTGGATGGGGCATGTAATTGAACACATTGCTTTAGAGATACAAACCCTTGCCGGAATGGATACCGGTTTTGGTCGTACCCGGGGTACGGGCAAACACGGAGAATACTATGTTTGTTTCAGCTATATGGAAGAAGATGCAGGTGTATATGCCGCAAAAGCTGCTGTGCGAATAACGCATGCGCTGATATTTGATGAAGCTTATAATATCGATGAAGATATAATGCGATTAAGGGAGATCAGGGAAGATACTAGATTGGGGCCAAGCACCGGATGTATAGTAGATGAAGCGGCAAAAAGAGGGATCCCTTTTATCCGTTTAAATAAACATTCATTGGTACAATTGGGTTATGGAATTCATCAAAAAAGGATCAGGGCCACGATTGCCAGCACTACGGGAAATATTGCAGTGGATATTGCATGTGATAAAGAAGAAACAAAGAATTTATTGGGCGCCGCCGAAATTCCGGTACCCAAAGGAGACGTTATCAGGAGTGAGGAGGGATTACAATCTGCCATTAGCCGTATCGGTTACCCGATCGTCATCAAACCCATTGATGGCAACCATGGTAAAGGAAATACCACCAATATTACTACCTGGGAACAAGCCGTTAAAGCACTTGAAGCCGCCAAACTATATGGAAGAAGTGTGATTGTAGAGAAGTATATCACCGGGTTCGATTTCCGTATCCTGGTGATCAATGATAAATTTATCTGTGCCGCTTTGCGTACACCCGCTGCTGTTACAGGTGATGGGAAAAATACAATTCAATACTTAATTGACGAGACCAACAAAGATCCCCGCCGTGGTTACGGGCATGAAAAAGTTTTAACACAGATCACCATGGACCAGTTCACTCAAAAAATGCTGGACGAAAAAGGATACAGCCTGGATACGGTTCCGACAAAGGATGAACTGGTATTATTGAAACCTACGGCCAACCTATCAACCGGTGGCACAAGTACTGATGTAACAGATGAGGTGCATCCTGCCAATATTTTTATGTGTGAGCGTATTGCAAAAATAATAGGACTTGATATTTGCGGTATCGACATCATGGCCACCGATCTTCGTACACCCGTTACTGAAAATGGAGGTTGCATCCTGGAAGTTAATGCAGCACCGGGTTTTAGAATGCATATTGACCCCTCCGTGGGTTTACCCCGTAACGTGGCTGAACCCGTTGTAGATATGCTTTTTCCCAAAGGCAGTGCAGGTGTTATTCCCATCATTGCCGTTACCGGTACCAATGGAAAAACAACCACTACACGACTTACTGCACATATAGCAAAAACGGCAGGTTATAAAGTAGGCTATACCACCAGCGACGGTGTGTATATTCAAAACCAGATGATGATGAAAGGCGATTGTACCGGGCCTGTATCCTCACAATTTGTGTTAAAAGATCCCACGGTTGATTTTGCTGTACTGGAATGTGCAAGAGGCGGTATATTAAAAAGCGGATTGGCTTTTCAGAATTGCGATGTGGCAATTGTTACCAATATCAGTGCAGATCATATTGGCCTGGGCGGAATTGATTCTATGGAACAAATGGCAAAAGTAAAAGCCGTGGTTCCTGAAACTGTTTTTAAACACGGATATGCCATACTCAATGCCGAAGACGACCTGGTATATGCGATGAAAGATGGATTGGATTGCAATATTGCCCTGTTTAGCATGGATGAAAAGAATCCCCGTATAGTAGCGCATTGTAAAGACGGCGGCTATGCGTCAGTGTTTGAAAATGGTTATATCACCATCATGAAAGGCACCTGGAAGATCAGGGTAATTAAAGTAACAGAAGTGCCGGTAACTTACGGTGGTAAGGCATTACATAATATTATGAACTGTTTGCCCGCGGTGTTAAGTACTTATTTCTGGCGGAATATCGGTATAGAAGATATCCGGCTGGCCCTGCAAACCTTTGTGCCTTCTGCAACCCAAACACCGGGAAGGTTGAATATGTTTCAGTTTAAACAATTCAAATTTTTGGTTGACTTTGCGCATAACCCTGCCGGTTTGGAACTGCTTTGTGATTTTGTAAGTAAAACCGACGGTGAACCCAAAGTGGGTATCATCAGCGGCACCGGCGATAGAAGGGATGATGATATTCGGGAACTGGGAAGAATTTCAGGGAAATTTTTTGACGAGATCATCATTCGCTGTGATAAAAATTTGCGTGGCCGGACGGCAGAAGAAATTGTAAATCTTTTGGTAGAAGGCATAGAACAAACAAAACCAAAAAATATTCCAATCACCATCATCTATAACGAAAAAGAAGCCATAATGCATGCTTACAATACTGCAAAGCCGGGTTCATTGGTCACTATAATGTGTGATGTAGTGGCAGAAGCTTTGGATCTGATAAAAGGATTGAAAGAGAAGGAGGATGCGGAGTAGCTACAAGCTATTAGCCATAGTTTAAAAATTTAAATTACCTGCTGAATACGCGAAGGATATATTACTGTTCGCTGCAAAAATCAGGGCTAAAGGCTAACAGCTAATTGCTAACAGCTTCTTAAAATCCATTTGGGAGGTAATAGCATAAACCCTATTTTTGCACCCGATTTCAACTGGGTTATGGTGTAAAGGTAGCACAACAGATTTTGATTCTGTTTGTCTAGGTTCGAATCCTAGTAACCCAACAAGAGGCTGTCTCAAAAGCCAAAAAAAATGACCGCAGAGGCGGGAAGACGCAGAGTTTGATATTTAAAAAAAAGGGTATCTTAATTTAATCTCAGTATTAATTTTTATTTGTAGCTTTGCCTTTTCAATCTGCACAGTAAACAATATCCTGATCCCCACTCTATGTAACTGCATCACGCTTATTAAATTAATGCATGCGGTACATAATAATAATATTGGTTTGTTTTATAACTATGCCGGCTTTTAGCCAGTACAATTTTTATTTTGGTAATATCCACTCCCATTCTTCTTACTCAGATGGTAATAAAGACAGCACTTCAAGTGGTTATTATTATCCTGGTGATGATTATAGGTATGTAAAAGGAAGTTATCATATGGATTTTTTGGGGATCTCAGAACATAATCATTACAGCTCCAACAATAACCCCGGTATGCATGTGGATGATTATTCAAGAGGGCTATACCAGGCCGATACTGCCAATAATGATGGAACATTTGTATGTATGTACGGTATCGAATACGGCGTCATTAGTAATGGCGGACATGTTGTTGTTTATGGAATACCGGGTCTTATAGGTTGGGAATCCGGCAGTGGCGGATGGGGCAGCACTAATAACTATGATATCTACAATTCCAAATTAGACTATGCAGGTTTATGGTCTATTGTGAATTCATATCCCAACTCTTTTGCTACACTTGCGCATCCGCAGTCACTTGATTATACCAATCTTGCCGGAGCTGCTACCATCTATAGTGCTTCTGCTGATAGCGCCATCGTTGGCGCTGCAATAAGAAACGGCCTTGCAAACTCCACCACTACTAATTATACCGATCCTACACCGGCTACTTCTTATGAATGGAATTTTATTGCCTTGCTTGCCAAGGGATATCATTTGGGTCCTACGCTTGACCAGGACAACCACTATTCCACTTTTGGCAGGGTAAATAAAATGAGGACGGTTGTATTGGCCGCCAATTTAAAAAGAGACAGTATTATTGCGGGCTACAGGGCCATGCGTTTTTATGCAACTGAAGATTGGAATACACAGGTAACGTTTACGGTTAATGGCAATTACATGGGCAGTGATTTTACTACAACTTCCAACTCATCAATATTTGTTTCAGTTACAGATCCCGATGTACCGGGTGTTCCCGGTGATGCTGTTGATTCAATAAAAATTTATTATGGCCAGCCCGGCAGCAATATCAATGCCACAGTTTTAAATTATACTACTGGGAGCACAACATTAAACTTTACACATACTACCATTGCCACAAACAGCTATTATTATTTTGCAAGGATCAGGCAGGTAGATGGTGATATCATCTGGACAGCCCCGGTATGGGTGTACCGCAGTGCCATTGCATTACCAATTGACCTCACCAAATTTGAAGGTAAACGATCGGGTAAACAAATTGAATTGAACTGGACCACTGGTCAGGAATTAAATAACGATCGTTTTGAAATTGAACGTTCTGTTGATGGAATAAATTATCAGGCGATAGGAACCGTACCAAGCAAATTCCATACAACAAACTCTAGTACTGATTATTTGTATTTTGATCAAAATCCTGTGAACGGAACTGATTTTTACCGTCTTAAAGAGATTGATATTAACGGCAGATTTAATTATTCAGGTGTTGTTGCTGTAAAATTTGATAACCCTGTTATCAGCATCGTTAGTATTAATCCTAACCCCGCAACTACTGTACTGAATATTTCATTTATTGCCAATGAAGCCACGCCGGTAACCTGTAATTTTTACAACAGCGAAGGCAGAATTGTAAGAAGCATCGCTGCTAATTTCGTCAAAGGGCCCAACACTATCCCATCTGATGTTTCGGCACTGGCCGCAGGAATTTATTTTATTGTTTTGAGCAGACCTAATGAAAGAATTGCGGAAGCAAAGTTTATAAAACAATAGGAATTGTGGAATTAAGAATTAGTAATTTTTTAAGCCCGAAGAATTTAACGAATCTTATATGAGCTAGCAGTAAAAGGAATTATTAATTATCAATTATTAATTATTTCACCACTTCCGTTATCACCTTCCCCACACAACCATTGGGCATTTGTATTTTTAGCATAGCCGCTACCGTGGGTGCGATATCAGTCATATAAGTTTCGCGGTTGGTTTTACCCGGCCTGATACCCCAACCGTAAAACAACAAAGGAATATGGGCATCATAAGGATTCCACAATCCATGGGTAGTGCCTTTATTTCCGCCGTCGAAATAACCGGGTTTAAGAATGAATTGAATATCACCGCTGCGCTTTGTGTTATACCCGTTGATCAGCATCAACCTTTGCGACTCAGGTAATACAACTGATGCCAGCTTATCCGTTTCAAATGCACTTGTAATGAAATTTTTTTGTAATAAATTTTTAATGATCAGGGCTTTTACAGCTGTTATGTCCTTGCCCTCGCTTTCAAGTTCGGCCGTATTAAGATAAACCTGGTAATTCTGTAAACTGCTTACAATATTTTTCATACCAAAAACTTTTTCCAGCGATTGGTTCAGTTCTTTACGAAGGTCACCTTCATCAAAAGATCCTCCAGGTATCTTATGCTCTGCTAAAAAAGCGGGGATATGTGCAACGCCGTGATCAGCAGTTAAAAAAACCAGGTAATTACCTTTCCCTATCTTCTCATCAAGGTATTGTAAAAAGCCGGCGATATCAAGGTCAAGCCGCAGGTAGGTATCTTCTATCTCCACGGAATTAGGCCCAAAGTTATGACCGATATAATCAGTAGATGAAATGCTTAATGCGAGCAGATCAGTTACAGCGCCTTTCCCTAATTTTTCATTTTCTATTGCAGCTTTGGCAAAGTCGAATGTAAAACTGTTGGCAAATACTGTTGTGCGAAATGATTCATACTTTACTGAATCGGAGATCAATGATAAACGGTGCGGAAAACTAACACCGCTTTCACCCTTAATATTTTTTTCAAAAAATTTATCATCATCTGTACTAAGGTCATACTTCTCAGCAGGTAAAATGGTATTCCAGTCTTTGGTCATATACTTACCTGCCATGTCAGCTGCATTAAAATCCTTAACCCAGGCCGGCAATTCATTCATATAATGTGTACTGGTTATCCATTTGCCTGCGTCATACCAGTAAGCAGCATTGGCGCTATGGCCTGCGGGTAAAATTGCACCCCTGTCTTTTAATGCAATTCCTATCACTTTACTTTTAAAATTATTGCTTAACCTCAATTCATCGGCAACAGAAGTAACCCACAAATTTGCCGGGCTCATCTTACCTGCTTTTCCTGTATTGCCCACAGTAGTTACAGTTGTGTCATCTGTGCAATACATATTCTTTCCTGTTGCTTTATCAAACCAGTTGTTTCCCACAATACCTGTCATGGCCGGAATACTTCCCGTATACACGCAAGTATGACCAACAGCAGTATAGGTAGGAACATATGGTATCAGTGTGTTATCACAACTAAAACCTTCTTTCAATAATCTTTTAAAACCATTTGGCCCGTACAGGTCATTATAACGATATAGATAATCCCATCGCATCTGGTCAATCACTAAGCCAACTACCAATTTAGGTCTGCTGATCTGTGCAGTTGAAGTACAAACAATTAGCAATAAGCAATAGACAATAAGAGAGAATCTGAAATTCATAATTAATTATTTTATCAAATATACTTCTTAAAAAGCTGAGTTTATTTAACTGTTTGTATTATGTATATGTTATGTGTTTTGGGTTCAATGCCTTATTTTTGCGGCACATTAAAGGGCTTTTATTTGACAAAATATACCTGGAATTAAAAGCAACAGCAATGAAGGAATTATTAATTATTAATTAAAGTATGGACGTTTTTGAAAAATTGGTGAATGATGGCGGGCCGATTGGCCAGCATATGGATAAGATCCATGGTTATTTTGCATTTCCAAAACTGGAAGGCGAGTTGGGGCCAAGAATGAGCTTTCGCGGAAAAGAAATGATCGTATGGAGCCTTAATAATTATTTGGGTTTGGTAAATCATCCGGAAGTAAGAAAAGTTGATGCTGAAGCCGCAGCTAAATATGGCATGGGCAATCCAATGGGTGCAAGAATGATGAGTGGAAATACTTTACAACACGAAGAACTGGAAAAAGTGATCAGTAAATATGTGAGCCGCGAAGATACCATGTTACTCAATTTTGGTTACCAGGGCATCATGAGTTGTATTGATGCATTGGTAAATCGCCGCGATGTGATAGTGTATGATGCCGAAGCACATGCCTGCATTGTTGATGGTGTTCGTTTACATATGGGCCATCGTTATGCCTTTAAACACAACGATATTGAAGACTGTGAAAAACAACTACAACGGGCAACCGAAATGGCCGAAAAACAAGGCGGTGGTATTCTATTGATCACCGAAGGTGTTTTTGGCATGGATGGTGAGCAGGGCATATTAAAAGAAATCGTTGCATTGAAAGAAAAATTTGAATTCCGCATTTTAATAGATGATGCACATGGTTTCGGTTATATGGGGCCAACGGGTGCAGGTGCCGATGAAGCCCAGGGTTGCCAGGATGGAATTGATCTTTACTTTTCCACTTTTGTAAAAAGCATGGGAAGTATTGGTGCTTTTATTAGCGGTCCAAAAAATGTGTTGAAATATTTACGCTACAATACCCGCTCGCAGATCTTTGCAAAGAGTTTACCCTTGCTGATCGTTGAAGGTATGTTAAAACGTATGGAGATGGTAATGACGATGCCTGAACTAAGAGAAAAATTATGGAGTAATGTAAAAAAATTACAGGACGGTTTAAAAGAAAGAGGTTTTGATATCGGCAATACCAACTCTCCCGTAACACCCATATTTATGAAAGGCGATATACCTGAGGCCACACAAATGGTGATGGACCTGCGGGAGAATTATCACATATTCTGTTCTATCGTGGTCTATCCTGTTATACCCAAAGGGGATATTATTTACCGGCTTATTCCAACGGCTGCACATAGCGATGAAGATATAGACCTCACTTTAAAAGCATTTGAAGAAACTAAGAAAAAATTAGATGCGGGTTCATATAAGGCAGTAGAAATTCCGAATATGGCAGAGAAAGTTTAGCATGTAGAGTTTATCATTTCCTCCATAACTGTTACCGTAAGAGGCTATCTCAAAAGCCAAAAAAAATAACTGCAGAGGCGGGGAGACGCAGAGTTTGATATTTGAAAAAGATTTTTTTTCTCTGCGCCTTTGTGCCTCAGCGGTTAAAATTACTTTTGAGACAGCCTCTTAAGGAACGTAATTTATATGTAAAAGATTTGAGTAAAATAACTGAGCCTGCTTTAATCGCGGGGTCTCATGCCAGTGCACAAAATCCGGGCGATGAAGACCCGTCGGAACAAGTTGAATAATTCATAGATAAAAAAAGGTCTCATTTAAATAAATGAGACCTGCTATAGCAATTAGTATTGGTTTATGGAAAGATCCCCAGTTCTACATAACTGTTAGCCACTTTATTGATCGCACTAACATAAGCGGCTGTACGCATATCAGGGATAGCGGGATTATTTGTCCAGATATCCATGATCTCTCTTGTTGCAGCGATCATTGTTTCTTCCAGTCCGCTATGCACCAGGTCAACTTCTTCAGGTCCATGCATGATGAATTCTCTTTCTTTTTCGCTTACTTTTTTACCACTCATCTCTTCAATTTGTCCAAGTATATGTGAGTTCAGGTTTTCAGTAAATCGTTTTTCCATACGGCCATAACGTACATGGCTAAGGTTTTTCAGCCACTCAAAATAGCTAACGGTTACGCCACCAGCATTCAGGTACATATCCGGAACGCATAAAATTCCTTTTTGTGAAAATATTTCATCAGCTTCCGGTGTACATGGACCATTAGCTGCTTCCCCAATGATCTTTGCTTTTATCCTTGGGGCATTATCTCCATTGATCACATTTTCCAAAGCAGCAGGTATCAGAATATCACATTCCAGTTCAAGGGCATCACTATTTTTGGCCAGGTTGGTTGCCCCCGGAAAATTTAAAATACTACCTGTTGCTTTTCTATGCTGAAATACTTCTTCTTCATTTAACCCGTCGGCTTTATAAATGGCTCCTTCGTATTCGGCAAGTCCAACTACAATAGCCCCATTCTCTCTGAAAAATTTAGCGCTGTAGTAGCCAACATTTCCAAGCCCCTGTACCACAACTGTCTTACCTTCTACACCTAAAGTCAGTCCCTGCTTCTTCATTACATCTTCCATATTACATACTTCCCGGATACCAAAAAAAACACCCAATCCTGTTGCTTCCGTACGTCCGCGTACACCCCCAAGAGTTACCGGCTTTCCGGTAACACAACCGGCTGCATCAATATCACCCGGCTTTAAGGAAGCATAAGTATCAACGATCCATGCCATTTCCCTGGAACCAGTTCCATAATCCGGGGCCGGAACATCTATGCCGGGGCCAATAAAATTTTTCTTAACTAATTCAGAAGTATAGCGCCTGGTAATTTTTTCCAACTCATATACACTATATTTACGTGGATTGATCTTGATCCCTCCTTTACCCCCGCCAAAAGGCACATTAACTATCGCACATTTATAAGTCATCAAACTGGCTAAAGCCATTACCTCATCCTGGTTAACTTCATCACTAAAACGAATACCTCCTTTGCAAGGTGCTTTATGATGGCTATGTTGTACGCGATAAGCTTCAATTACTTCAATGCTGCCGTTATCACGCTTTACCGGAAAACGCATCTGGTAAACGCTGTTACAGGCTTTGATCTGTTCTAAAATTCCCAGATCCCATTTGGTAAATTTGGCTGCTTTGTCAAAACTTCTTTCCACACTCTGGAAAAAACTATAAGGCTGTTGTGAACTCATAAAATTGTTTTTTATTTAGGCAATCGTTATTTAGAAAGAGTTTGGTGCTTGTTGTTTATAGTTTGTTGTTCCCAACATTTGTTATTCTAATCATCATCGTTGCGTCGCACACTTGTACTTTTTGTTCTTTATGCATCAAGTTCTCGTTAATCCTTGCTCTTCTCTAACCTTCTTATTTTTCTATCCAATAAAAAAACATACATAAATAAACCAATAAGAATAGTAAGGCAAACTGCTACAACAATATAGATTTTACCATCTTTCCTCATTTTGTCAGCCATTTCCGGAACCACAATGTAGGTTGTATTTTTATACTCCAAAGATTCTACTCCTTTAGGAATTACAACATAAGTTTTATTGTCATGATTGATTGTATCAGCAGTTATCACTTCTTTTTGCGCAAAGAGAATACTGCTACAGAATAAACCACAAACCATAAACAACAAACTACAAACAATCTTATTCATTTATTAATGTTTTATCTTTTAATAATTGCAACCTTATTTTTAATGTTGCTATCCAAACACCTAATAAGGTCCACCCGATTATAGCAGGATAGAAAACCATTCGCAAACGGCTGTCAATATCTTTAAAATTAAGCGCCGGATTGCCACTGTCACTACCGGGTGCTCCCGGATGGAGGCTACCTACGAGACGGGGTATGATCCAGATACTTGGAAATAACATGGCAAAAGCAAAAATATTATATACTGCACTTACCCTTGCCCGTTTGTCAATATCAGTAAATGATCCACGCAAAACAAAATAAGCACCATAAATAAGTAATGCAATAGCGGCACCAATTAATTTCGGTTCTTTTAATATACTGCCTAACGACTGGCTTTGATCAGTAACCCAGGTATAACTGGCCCAGATAGTTCCGGTTGCATAACCCAAAATACCCAAAAAGCTACCTACCGCAGCAAATTGATGGGCAAAAATATCATTGCGTAAATTAAAGCCACGCAAATATTTTATACTGTAAACAAAACTTACGCTAAAGAGTATCATCATAGCAAACCACATGCATACATGAAAATAAAGATTACGGATAGTTTCATTAAGAATAAACAAACGGGGTACATCCAACAGAAAACCGCCTACAATAGTGTAGATCAATAAAACAAAGGATAATATTTTCCACCAGCTTTTTATCAACAGTATGGCAAAATTTATTGAGGGGCAAAGTTAAGGTAAAGTGATACAAAGAATTAAAATAAATATGCCGCTTCCAGGTTATCCTAATCCTTCCACAAATAAGGAAAAAGTATGATGGCCATGGCAATAACCAATACATCCAGCCCTGCAATCAATCCCGATAGTTGCAGCAATGCCCCTTCCCTGAAAACCTCGGCAAATGCAGCTTTACTTAATCTCATCAACAATAATAGTTGTGGTAAAATAACAGGAAACCCCAGGATGGCAATTAATGCAGCATTCTGTTGTGCTTTAGCAGCAATTGCACTCATTAAAGTAAATACAATACTAATACTTGCACCACCCAAAACCACAACACCTGTAAACCGAAGCGCATTATCAACCGGGTTATTTAAAAAGATAAAAAACAGGATCAAACTTATCAGGCTCATAAAGATCATCAGCACAACATTGTAAATTATTTTTGCTATGATAAATTCTATGGGTGAAACAATAGAATAAAAATAAAGCATCCTTCCGCGGCTTTCCTGTAAAAAGCTTTTGGCAACAGCATTCACGCATATAAATAACTGGATAACCCAAAACAACCCGTTCCATACATTGGCATCGGGCCTGTCAATTGAAAGATAAAGCACAAATATGGTGGAAGCAATGTATAATAATATGCCGTAAAAAGTATGCTTCTGCCTTAATTCAAGCAGGATATCTTTCCTTAATAATCCAAAAATCCGTTTATTCATCACTGCAAATTACTAACATTCGTAAAAGGCTTTGTAAATATTTTATGTCAAATAATTTATACAATCACGATCCTTTCAGCTAAAAATGAACATTTTGAGCTACTTATCTCTTTATTTTTATTCTAAAAAACAGATGAGTTTATCCACAGCATATTTACGACAGTATTTTTACTATTGTTTAATATTAATAATAAATATATATTACAAAATATTTCAACCCAAAACAAAAAAAATATGCGAAAAATTTTTACAACAGCGTTATTACTGTTTGTTGCCTTTGCTGTTCAGGCTCAAAATAATGTGATTGCTACTAACCCTGTAGTAATAACCGGACACCTGATTAAGATCACAAAACCTTTAAGGGATTACAAGCCCGGAGAAAAAGCAATAAAGGATGTAATTGTCAGAGACCTTAATGGTATCGTTGGTAAAGATGAAGAATTTGAAGAAGGTATTACAAGCCCAAGATTTCCGGACAATAAATTTTTTGTTCAGGATCCGGCTTTGCAAACCAAATATCCAAATCTAATTAATAATACGCAGCAGAACCTGCTAACACAGAATTTTAATGGTATTGGTAATCAACCATTGAATCCACCAGACCCCACTTTGTGTGCAGGCCCAAATCATATCATTCAGATGATAAATGGTTCTTCGGGTGCACTGCTTCAGATTTATTCCAAAACCGGAACAATTTTAGTAGCTACAAAGTTTTTAGATGCTATCACGGGCAAAGGTGGCCTCGGCGACCCAATTGCTCTATATGATCAGTTGGCAGATCGTTTTATTTTAGCTGAATTTAATAACAAACCTGAAACAGGTACTGAGGGCCTGACCTTTGCCGTTTCTCAAACCCCGGATCCTACAGGTTCGTGGTATGTTTATTTTTTCAGTACCGGTACTACCTTTCCCGACTACCCGAAATTTTCTGTATGGCCAGATGCTTATTATGGTACAACAAATGATTTTGCAAACGGAAGTACTTATTCGGGTTCTTCGGTATATGCATTCGACAGGGCAAAAATGATTGCAGGTAATGCAACTGCTAC
>JAYVUE010000028.1:0-2499 GCA_043788195.1 Chitinophagaceae bacterium | reverse complement strand
TGCAGGTTGTAGCTTCGGGCAATGAATACATGGATGAAGTAGTGATCCATTCCGGTAAACAACATTGGGCCATTGAACAATTGTATCCGCTTTTTTATCTTTTAATATCATTTATTTTATTGTCCGTTTTTATCCGTACTCTTTATTTGATCTTTTCTTTATTAAAAAAATATTCGACTGAAAAAATAGATGGCGTTTCATTTGTGAATACTGAACATAAAAGCACGCCATTCTCTTTTTTAAAATATATTTTCTGGAATGCATCCATTGATCTGTCAACCACCCAGGGCAGGCAGATATTTAAACATGAAGTAGCTCATATACAGGAGCGGCATACTTACGACAAACTTTTCATCAGCAGCATACTTATTTTTTGTTGGTGCAATCCTTTTTTCTGGCTGATACGCAAAGAACTGAATATGATACATGAATTCATCGCTGATAAAAAAGCCGTGGAAGACAGTGATACCGCTGCTTTTGCTGCTATGATATTACAGGCCACCTACCCACAGCACAATTTTAATCTGACCAATAATTTTTTCTATTCACCCATTAAACGCCGTCTACTTATGCTAACTAAAAATAAAAACCCAAAAGCAAACTATATCGGCAGGATATTAGTTTTGCCCCTTGCTGTATTGATATTTGCAGCCTTTACTTTAAAGAAATATAATACAAATGGCATCCCGCTTTATCATGGTAAAAAGATCACTGTTGTCATCGATGCAGGCCATGGTGGAAATGATGGCGGAGCCAAAAGCCAGAATGGGATTCTTGAAAAAGATCTAACCTTAGCTATTGCAAAAAAAATAAAAGCACTCAATAATAATGATGCAATAGAAATTCTTTTAGTAAGAGATAATGATCTCTTTTTAAGTGCCGATCAGCAGGTAGCATTTGCAAAAACTAATAAAGCCAACCTGTTCATAGCCATTCATTGTGATGCAGAGCCTGCAGGAATGGTGAACAAACATTCGGGATTATCCGTGTGGATACCGAATGCCGACAATGCAATGCTTGCACAAAGTAAAGAACTGGCAACTGCGGTGCTTACATCCTTTAAACAGGATTTTGGCTTGCCGGTAACAGGAAACCTGAACCAACGAAACAGGCCCATTTATTCTTTAGACAAGAATGTATGTCCTGCTATATTGATCGAAACCGGGTTCATCACAACGCCATCTGATGTTGACTATTTAGTTAAAACAAAGAACCAGGAAAAAATTGCTGAAAATATTTTAAAAGGCATTGAGCAATACCTCAGTTCACCCGGCATAATTAATACAAATGATACCATCCCTTTAAAACTCCCAACAAAACAGCAGTGGAAAAAAGCAGCCACTCCGCCAGATAAAAACAGTTTTACCGGTATTTTTGATAAGGAAAAAGTGTTGTACATAGTAAATGGTAAAATAATTGGTAGTGGTAGCGAAGCCCTAAAAAAACTAAATGATATTTCTGCTCCATCTGTTTCAGTACGTTGGTTACTCAAAACAGAAGCCATTAAAAAATATGGCAGCCGGGGAGAGTTTGGCGTCTGTGAAATAACTACTTCAAAAAAAGATAATGAAATACGTGTTAGTGCTCATAAAATTACTACGGATGACAACAATAAAGATATTACACTCACCGGAAACGTAAATATAAATGGCGACCTCAGTAAGGCATTGATCTATGTTGATAATAAAATAGTTTCGGAAGATGTATTCAGATCAATTAATCCTTCATTAATAAAAGAGGTGAACATTGTAAAAGTTGATAAACTGGTAATCAATAATGTTGAAGCAAAAGAAAAGACTTCAGTTATTTATGTTTCATTAAAATATATGGATGCAAATGAAATAAAAGGCGATAATGATTTAAATTATAAAATTGCACCCAAATTAGGGCTTGATGGAAATCATAGTGTAAGAATAAGACTAACCAGTTTAAAAGATATTAAAAGATTAACTGCTGGTGCAGGGTATGAAGTTATAGAAGCTACTGTTTTTTTTAGTGGTGCCGGCTTCCCAAAAGTTGAGTTAGGTACATTAAATGGACCTGACCTTAGTCAATTACAGAAATTAATAGATAAATGTGTTGAAGGAACTGTTATAACATTTGATAATGTAAGAGTAAAAGGTGATAATGGTTATATGGCAACAATTGATGGACTCGGCGTTACTTTATTTAATAATGAAAATAGCGACAATGACGATAATAAAATTTTCACTAAAGTAGAAACAGAACCTTCTTTTCCAGGTGGTGCTCAGGGCTGGAAGGAATATTTAATTAAGAACATCAATGCTGCTTTACCTGTTGATGAAGGCTGGAATGCAGGCACCTACACTATCATTGTTCAATTCATTGTTCACCAGGATGGAACAGTTACAGATGTTTCCACAAAAAATTATCCCGGAAGTAAAACTGCAAAGCATTGTATTGATATTATTAAGAACGGGCCTAAATGGTTGCCCGCCATTCAAAACGGTAAAAAAGTAAATGCATATCGTAAACAGC
>JAYVUE010000027.1:0-9235 GCA_043788195.1 Chitinophagaceae bacterium | reverse complement strand
CAGATAATTATTGCAGTATCTATGAACAGCGCCCATCAGATTGCCATAGGTTTCCATATACTGATGAGGATGTGTTATTGAAAAGACAACCACTTACATTAACCAATTCTTCGTTTTGCCCGATCGTTTATTTTGTATTGGAAAAATTAATGGTTACGGTCTGACGGTCTCCGTATGACCGTAATCATTAATTTTAAAGTATTCATGAATGTTGGTCACACGGGGACCGTCAGACCAGTTGTACTATTTCGTGGTAAGCTCAATATAAGCAGCGCCCAATGGTCTTTCAATACCGCCACCTTTCCATTCGGGTGATCCGGGTATTTCTTTTGCTTTTACAATTTCATCTTTTGTTTTGCCGGCTTTAATTTCACCTTCTGTAAATTTCAACACATTGCCCAGGTAATCGCCAAATAATTTCAGGTCATCGGCTTTAACGATTATATCATAACCTTCAGCAGCATGACCGCAAATGTATTGAGTATCCTTATCAAATGTAGCGATGGCTTTATCTAATAATGTTATCCAGTTATCAATGCGTGCGCCTGCTGTTTTATCAATAAAAGGATGACGGCGATTAAAAACCAGGTCGCCCATGTGTACAATATTTGCATGTTGAAAATGTACCAGGCTATCGCCATCAGTATGACCTGCACCAAAATACGAAAGGCATATTTTTTCTTTGCCGATCTTGTCGCACCAGGTATCAGTATAAGTTTGATCAGGGTATAATTGTTTGTCTTCGTTTTTATTTTTTATCGCATTGTTTTTTTGATTGGTCAGCGAATTGGCATGGGCCAGAACATGTGACACCAGGTCTTTAAATACAATATTACCTGAAGTATGATCGCCATGGTGATGGGTATTGATCAATAACCTGTATGGTTTTTCAGTTCTTGTTTTCAGTTCTTCAATCAGGTGCCCTGCAGATTCCGGAAATTGGGAATCAATGACCACTGTTCCTTTTTTTGAAAGGTAAAAAGCAATCGTACCACCCTTTTCTGAAAAAACACCTATATCATCTGTCAGCATTTTTATTTTCCAGGCCGGGTCAGCAAGAAATGCCGCTAAAGTTTCTTTGTTCAATAAAGCCAGTCCTGCTAATATGAGGCCGGTATTGCGGAGGAAGGATCTGCGGTGCATTTTTGAAATGTTGAATGTTTAATGTTTAATGTTGCCCGCCCGTATGATCCGGTCGGATAGGAATGTTGAAAATATCGAAGAGAAAGTTACAACTTAATATTCGAGCTTTCGCAATTTTGGAAATTTAACCCATGTTGCTGCAACCACTACCACTGACATCGCCCCGCCAATGATAATGGCCGGCAATGATCCAAACATTTTTGATGTAATACCACTTTCAAACTGTCCGAGTTCATTGGATGAATTGATGAAAATTAAATTGATGGAAGCTACCCTTCCTCTTAATTCATCGGGGGTATATAATTGTGCAATAGTACCCCTCACCACTACACTTATTCCATCAAAGAATCCGGCAATGGCCAGTGATAAAAATGTTAACCAATAAACTTTTGATAAGCCAAAAACAATAATGCATAATCCAAAGGCAGCAACAGCCAGCATCATTTTTAATCCCTGCCTTTTTTTCATTGGTAGCCAGATTAAAATAGCAATGCTGATCAAGCTTCCAATATCCATAGCTGCATTTAAAAACCCATATCCAATGGCCCCCGTATGAAGAACTTTATCAGCCACTTCGGGTATGAAAGCAACGGCGCCACCAAAAAGAACTGCAAAAAGATCAAGTGATATTACGCCTAATAAATTTTTATTATTAAAAACAAAACTAAATCCATGTTTTATTGCCTGGACCATCGGCTCGTTTTGCAATTTCTTTACCGGTGGTTTTGGTTTCAATAATAGGGCAAACAAGCCCGCAGTCAAGATCAGGGCAGCAGTAACAAAATAGGCATTTGATATGCCGGCAAATGCAATTAACAAGCCACCCCCCGCATGGCCAATAATTGAAGACACAAGCCATGTAGAAGAATTAAAAGAGATGGCTCTTGGTAAATTTGCACGAGGCACTATAGCTGCAATCATGCTATTGGCAGCAGGCCCCGCAAAAGAACGTATAATACCTGTACAAAAAACGATCGACAGGATCAGGGATATCCTGCTTGTAACAGGTATTTGAAATTGTGGTAAACTGATTAATGCAAGAGAAAGCCCGCAGCATAAATAAAAAGCATAGGCCCATAGCAATATGTTTTTTTTATTGTGCCCGTCTATATAATGACCGGCATATAATGCAGCAATTACAGCTGGTACAAATTCTGCAAGCCCTGCAATACCCACCATAAATGTATTTGCCAGGTGAAATAGCTGGTAAATAACCACAGTAGTGATCATCCTTAATCCTAATACAAAGAACAAACGTGCAAAAAGAAAATTCCAGAATTCTTTTGGAAGTTTGTTGGTACTCATTTTTAATTTTTACGGCAGTGTAATATAGTGTTGCCCGTTTTCATATTCTTTATCTAATGCATCAATGATAATTTTCAGGTGTACTTCATTGCCCAAAAAATCAGCATTGGCAGCATCAATAAAAAGCGTTTTAATATTATGTTGCTTTATGTATTGTGTATAGGTTTCCTGCAGGGTAAATAAATAGTCATTGGGTATTCCCTGTTCATAATCCCTGTTACGTTTTTTTATATTTTCCTGTAACTTTTGTACCGGGGTATGAAGGTAGATAAGCAGATCCGGTTGAATAATTTGTGGGTTGATGATCTCGAATAATTTTTGATATAAACGAAATTCCTCACCAGGCAGGTTTACTTTGGCAAATAAAAGGCATTTAGTAAAAAGATAATCGGAGATGGTGATGTTTTGAAACATATCCTTGGTCTGCAGCAGATCTTTCAATTGTTTGTAACGTTCTGCCATAAAAAATAATTCCAGTGGAAAAGCATACTGTCCGGGATTTTCATAAAATTTTGGTAGAAACGGGTTGTCTGCAAATTCCTCCAGTATCAGCCGGGCATTAAAATGTTTGCTCAGTAAATGGGCCAGGGTAGTTTTGCCTGCCCCGATATTTCCTTCTATTGTTACAAAACTGTATTTCATAATAAAATTGTACCGATAACTATCGGATTACTGATTACAGGTGTGCAAAATAAATTGAATTGTCCGCTTAATAATCAATTTTTTTTCACAGCCAGTTTATCCGGGCATACTCTTAATAAATAGTGGATAGTTTTATTCAGAACCGGATGTATAAAGTTGGCAGAAAGTTCATTTAGTGGTATTAATACAAAGCGCCGGTTTTGAATTTGAGGATGTGGTACTACAAGTTTCGTTTCATTGATGATCTCTTTATTGAAAAAAAGTATATCGATATCAATGATCCGCGGTGCATTTTTTTCAGTACGAACACGGCCCATCTTTTTTTCGATCAGCAGGATGGCCAGCATGGTTTCAATGGCCGTTAAGTTTGTTTCCACAACGGCCACCCGGTTTAAAAAATCGGGTTGAGCAGTGTTGCCCCAGGCAGCAGTTACATATAGCCCCGATTGACGTTTAATATGGCCAATATTTTTTTCAATAAACTGCAGGGCTTTGGATAACTGTTTTTTGCTGTTACCTAAATTACTGCCCAATAATAAATATATTGTATTCATCAGATCTTAAAAAGCCTTTCATCAGGCCAAAACGATTTTGTTTTAATAATTTTTATTTTTTTAAAATCTTTATGCAGTGGATTAGCAAGAAAATTATACTCCTCTTGTATTACAGTCGAAGGTACTTTTAAAAGTAAAGATTCATTTTGTTTAAAAAATTCATCTCCTATATAGCGGGTATATTCAAAATCATCTTTCCAGTTTTTTTTTAAATTACTTAACTCAATTGCTGAAAATGGTTGTTGATCGGGAAGCTTTATATACATCAGATCCAATGCAATAGAATAATCTTTAAAATTGGTATTGACCAGCATTTCCAAAACTGACAGAGATATATATTGTGTAGTATATAATACAGGTATTCCTTTAGAATTCCAGCGGGCTCCCATCAACTTTGCACCGGCACCACTCAGGTCGTCTTTAAAAGCGGTATTGCTTATTCTGTATACTATCATGCAAAAAGGCCGTGTTGAATTCTTCCAAGCTGTGTTAAAATTTTTTCAATACCGCTGTATGAAGTGAGCGAATCAAAAGATAAGTTTCCTTCCAGCATATATGGATTTCGTTTGATCCATTGATAAAAATTTTCAGTTTTACCAAAGGTAATTTTTGCTTCTTTTAAAACCTTTTCAATTTGCAATGCCCTTTCTGCATTGATTGGAGCAAAACTGCAATTATCTTTGGCATAACGTTGCAGGGTTCGTTCACTAACATGAAGTAAGGCGGCCCATTCGGCCTTAGTAAAAGGGCTTTTATCTGCAATTTTTTTAAATTCGTTGTAGGTAAAATTCTTAACTGCAGGCAATGGTTTTAAAGTTCTGTATAAAGCTGAAGATTCTTCTAATCGGTCAGACTTGTTTTTTTGGTAATGAATTTGTTTTTTAAGCGAGTCATTCTTTTTCATATTACCGACATTTGTCGCACAAATATACGACAATTGTCGGCTAAACCCAATTTTTTTATACCCTTTTTTACAAATAGCTTTACAGCTTTAATTATTTACAGCGATGCCAAAATATAACCAGGTCACTGCCATGCTGGCAATAACAAAGGCCAGCATGAAAGCCATTTTCAGAAGCCCGTCGGCAGTTGTTTTCAGTTTTGTATTCCCGTTTATCTTTATTTTGATCTTTGGGTTTATTGGGAACAATGGTGGAGTGCCCGTCTTTAAAATTGTGATTGATAAAAAAAGTGATACCACCAATGCTTTATACGATTCATTAAAACTAAGTAACCGGATCAAAATAGTTTATTTTTTAAGTGAAGAGGAGTTAAGATCTAATTTGATAAAAGGTAGGATTGCCGGGGTATTAACAATTACAAAAACAGGCGTAGCCATGCCGGCTTATATTTACAGCATAAGCAGCACCAATGCCAGTGATGATCAATGGCCGCAACTATTACCCCTGTTAAATGTTATGGCTACAAAGATCAGTGATGCCAAGTATAACAACAGGCCATCTTATGCAGCAGCTGATCCCATTAAACCGATCAATATTGAAACTGTAAGAGAATATAAAACCATCGACTTTATTCTTCCCGGCCAGTTGGGGTTTTCCCTATTAAGCTCAGGTGTTTTTGGTGTTGCGTTTATGTTCTTTAATTTAAGAAATACATTGGTGCTAAAAAGATTTTTTGCAACACCAATAAGCCGTACTTATATTATATTAGGTGAGGGATTAAGCAGGGTTATTTTCCAGATGATCACTGCAATCGTTATTATTTTAGCCGGGCGTTTTCTTTTTGGTTTCACTTTAGTAAACGGCATGCAAACATTATTTGAAATGCTTTTCTTAAGTTTTATCGGGTTATTGGTATTTATGGGTTTTGGATTTATTATTAGTGGCCTTGCAAAGAACGACAGTACTATTCCACCTTTTGCCAACCTGATCACGCTGCCACAGTTTTTATTGGGAGGCACTTTTTTTTCTGTTGATGCATTTCCTAACTGGCTGCAACCGTTGTCAAAAATACTTCCACTCACTCATTTAAACATTGCCATGCGTAATGTGGCTTTTGAAGGCCAGAGTTTGTGGGATGTAAAAAATGAGATCGGCATCTTGTTAATTTGGGGAGTAGTGGTATATATTGTTGCTATTAAAGTTTTTAAATGGGAATAGAATAATGAGATTGATCAAGGGATTTATTTTTGCATTGGCAGGTTTGTTTATAATGATCACCTTACTGTCTTTGCTTATACCTTCAACTGTTATTGTTGCAAGGGGAGTGGTTGTTAATGCTAATGCCCCTAAAGTGATTGCTGAAATGGCAAACCTGCACAACTGGAAACACTGGCAGCCGGTTTTTAAAGCTGATTCCGGAAAAATGATCTTTGGTGAAGTCACTCCCGGAAAAAATAGTTTTTGTGAATGGGAGAGTAACGGAAAGAAAAATAAATTTATTATCACTGCAGTTGCAGAAAATGAAATAACCACATCGCTGTTGCGTGAAGGTGAAAATGATGTTGTAAATATTATCAGCATTCTGCCGTTGACTGATACCAGCCAGGTACAGGTAGAATGGAAGGCGCTTACAAAATTAAAATGGTATCCCTGGGAAAAATTCTATGGAATTTTTATTGAAAAACTTACAGGTCAGGGTTATGAAGATGCATTAAATGGTTTAAAGCAATATCTTGAAAACCATTAACCGGGGAAACTTATTTTTCCCATTGATACTGCAGGTACACCTTTTGATTCTTTTACAAATAAAGCACTATTTCCACAAATACATTCATTGGCCAGGATAGCGAATAATACGGCTTCTTTGGCATTGGGATCAATGCCCCATTCTGCGGTTGAATGAAAAGAACAACCCGGTAATTGTTCCCGTAAATGGCACATCAATACTTTGTTATAAATACCACCACCACTGCTAATGATCTTCATACCCGTTTTATTTACAGCACAAATATTGACTGCTGAAGCTATACCATCTGCAGAAAATTTATTGAGCGTTGCCATCGTATCTGCAAGTGAAAGAGAAACCGTATTTGTTTTTTGTTTTGCATTGTTAAGATATTGGAGATTAAATAATTCGGGCCCGGTTGTTTTTGGAAGGGACTCTTTAAAAAAAGGGTTATCCTTTAAGCAGGTAAGAAGATCAGTATTGACATTACCTTCACTGGCTAAAGCCCCGTTTTCATCAAAATACTTTCCCGGCAATTGTTCCTGTATCAATGCATCCATGATTGTATTACCTGGCCCCACATCAGTACAAACTATTTCAGCTGTTTCATTGCTTGCCGGTAAATAAGTAAAGTTGGCAATACCCCCAATGTTTAACAAGATCCGGTTTTCACCTTTTTTATTAAACAATAAACAATCTCCGTAAACAGCCAGTGGTGCGCCTTCTCCACCGGCGGCAATATTTTTTTGACGGAAATCGCTGATAGTGATTATGCCTGTAGCAACAGCTAAATGATCGCCATCGCCAATTTGTAATGTGGCATTACCGAATTTATTATTTTGATGTAACCTTGCAGGTGCGTGAAAAATAGTCTGGCCATGACTTGCGATCAGGTCAATTTCAGATGAGGGTATTCCCCATTTTTTAAGACATTCTTTTATAAACGCTGCATGTTGTAAGGCTAACCATGGATTTAGCAGGCATAGTTTTTGCAGCTCAATATTTTTTTTGGCAAAAAGAGTTTTTATTTCTTTTTTAATATCATCATCATAGATTACTGTTTCAAATTTCAGCAATTGAAGCTTTGTTTCAAAACCATTGCCGGTTACATTGCACAAAGCAATATCCAATCCATCCAGGGATGTGCCACTCATCAATCCAATGATGAGCCTGCTGGGTTTAAGTGCAATTTCATATAGATGCTTGATATCAGGATTCATCAGTTTGCTTAATGAAATTGAGGTTACGTTTGATCCCATCAAACTTAGCTCTTTTCAATGGAGAATTTTTAAAAATGATCCTGAAAGATTCTTCGGTCAATTCTTCCCAGTCATTCTTTGTAAAATGCAGTATTTGAGGAAGGGGTGTAAAATTAATTTCGGTATTGGCTTTTGAAAAACGATTCCATGGACAAACATCCTGGCAAATATCACAACCAAACATCCAGTTATCAAATTTACCTTTCATTGTCGTTGGTAATAATGCATCCTTTAATTCAATGGTAAAATAAGAAATACATTTGCTGCCATCAATTACTTTATCAGGTAAGATAGCTTCTGTAGGACATTCATCAATGCATTTTGTACAGGTGCCACAGTAATCTTTTACAAAAGGATCATCGTATTGCAGGTCAAGATCTATTATCAGTGTTGCAATAAAAAAGAAAGAACCACCTGTTTTATTGATCAGGTTACCGTTTTTACCGATCCACCCAACACCACTTTTTTGTGCCCAGCTTCTTTCCAGCACCGGGGCACTATCAACAAACCCACGACCGCTGACTTCGCCCACATTTAACTTTATAAAATTTATTAATGCTGCCAGTTTTTCCCTGATCACTTCATGATAATCTTTACCAAAAGCATATTTCGAAATTTTAATTGCATCCGTATTTTGGTTGTGCAAAGGGAAATAATTTAACAGCAAGGTTATTACTGATTTTGCACCAGGTACTAATTTTGTTGGATCAATACGCTCGTCAAAATAATTTTCCATGTATTGCATCTTGCCATGCAAACTCTTACTCAACCAGTTTTCCAGCCGCCTGGCATCCTCATCCAATAATTTTGCTTTTGCAATACCGCAATGATCAAATCCGAGCGATGCTGCAAATTCTTTTATACTCGATGTATTTTTTTCAATCGAATTCATTCTTTCACAATTAATAAAAATACAAAAGCCCTGTCAATTTTTACAGGGCTCGTTATCTTGTATTGGCTCAGTTTGTCATTCTGCTACTTCTTTCCTCAGCATAACAAAACAAACTGTACCATTATCCATTATCAGATCATTGTTGGTATTAAAATTTTATGTCGTATCCGACCGTCCAGATCACTTCAAAATAAGTAAAACTGTGATTTACTTTTCCTCCACCCAAAGCAAGGGAGTTGTAATAGTTTGCAAAACCTGTTTTTGCGGCGGCTTCTAAAAATATTCTTTTTCCCATATACCAACGGGCACCACCTTCCAAACCAATGCAATAACCGGCAATGTGAAAACGATTATCTATTCTTTTGCCATTAAGCGTTATATCAGTTTTTGGAACAAGAATGCCGGCGCCTGCTTTCCATAATCCGGAGAAAATTGTTCTTTTCGAATTCTTTTTTAATGCATACTGTCTTACATAATTGACCTGGTAAAAATTAGCTCCATTGGTATGTTCAAAAGCTATTTCATTCGCTGTAAATGAAGTGTCTGTATCAAAATAATCTTTACCAATTGTTCCTTTTGCATGTAATCTCTGATCATTGGTAAGAACATATTTGGTGTGATCATAATTGATCTCAATAGCCCGTGTATGTTTTTTGTTCAGGTAAAACCCAATACGATAATTATATTGGGGAACAAATACCGACAACGGGATATTAATAAGGGCATCAAAATCAGGCCTATGATGTGCCTTTGCCTTATAGATCGTAAAATCATAATCAACCCCATTAGATGATTGCTTGAAATGAATATTA
>JAYVUE010000026.1:0-9043 GCA_043788195.1 Chitinophagaceae bacterium | reverse complement strand
ATTTGTTTTTATACTGCTTGGAGGTTTTAAATTCATAGGTTTATTTATGATCATCTTTGGAAACCAGCAACTGAAATTGGTACCATTAATTATTGTAGTAGGGTCCATAATATCTACGTCATTAACTATTGGTATGTTTCATGATCTGTTAACATGGATAATATTTTGCGGAACAATTTTAGCAATAAAATATAAACCGGGTTTTAATATTAAAATAATTTCCACAATAGCATTTATACTAATTTCTATTATTATACAACAATTAAAAGGTGATTACAGGGAAGCTACCTGGCAACGTGGAAATGAAGGGGGAGTAGAAACTTTTAATAAAACCTACCGGGAAAATAAGAAATCATTATTTGATCTTGTTCAACTTGCCAAGAGTAATGTAAGAATAAACCAGGGATTTATTATTACTAATATAATGGCTAATATTCCCCAAAAAATACCTTTCTCCAATGGTAATGAATTACTTCAAATACTGGAGTCAGCCACACTCCCAAGAATCCTTGCTCCTAATAAATTAAATGCAGGGGATAGAGATTTTTTTATGAAATATTCCGGTATGAATATTTCACAACATACTTCTATGGGGCTAAGTTCAGTAGGTGATGCCTATATCAATTTTGGAATTAATGGCGGTTTTATTTTTATGTTTATTCTTGGATTATTGTTTAGCGAAGTTTTAAAAACATTTCACAAATTCAGCAAAATATTTCCTTTGCTCATATTATTTACCCCATTGGTATTTTATTATCCTATACGTCCTGATTGTGAATTACAAACCGTTTTGGGTCATTTGATTAAGTCCTGTTTTTTGGTATTTGTCATTCATGTGTTGTGGAAAAACAAATTCAGGCTACCTGTAATTAATCATTAATAAGAGTAAAGACTTTAATAAAAGGAATTGAACACTTTAGTAAATGTAAAATGTAATTGGAATTTATTTATAGGCATAGCGCTGCTTATATTTTTACTCTTTCCGGGGCTTAACTGGTACTCTTATTTTGCAATACTGATCACTTTGCACCAGTTTTTTTTATTCTTTTATTCATTGGGGTATCTGATTCCCATAAGGTATTTTTTTGGATCTTTTATGTGCCTGCAAATGCTATTTGGACCTGTATTGGCATATAATGGAATGGATAATTTTCAATCTGCCGGCTCACGAATGCAGATACCACAGGCAGAATATTTTTCTTATGTTATACCTGCTGTAATAGCTTTTATTGCAGGCTTACATCTTTGGTCAGGTAAGTTGAAAGGAGAAGTTTTGAATTTGGATAAAATTGCAACCTATGTCACAGAAAACAAAGAGACCTCTTATATATTTATCGCCATTGGATTTATCTCGGGGTTATTATCTAATTTATTTCCGGCTGATCTTGCTTTTGTATTATATTTCCTGGATGGCTTTAAATTTATAGGGGTATTTATGCTCATTCTCGGTAAAGGGCCGTTTCAAATCATTCCGCTGAGTATTGTTTTAGGATCAATTGTTTTTACTACATTGGGGCAGGGTATGTTTCATGACTTTCTCATCTGGGTTATTTTTTTAGCAATTGTTTTGGCTGTTCGGTATCAACCCGCCGTGTACATTAAATTATTATTTGTTATTGGGTTCATTATATTGGCTATATCTATACAATTGATAAAGGGAGATTATCGGGAAGCCACCTGGGAAAAGGGAGAAGAAGGAGGGTTTAATACACTTTCAAAAGCATATGAACGAAGTAATTCAGCTAATTCGTTTTTTAATATTAAAAGCCTGGCCGAAAGTAATCTTCGGATAAACCAGGGTTATATTATTACTCATATTATGAAAACAGTGCCTAAGAAAGTAGCTTATGCTGAAGGAGAAGAACTTGGTGAAATTTTAACTGCAGCTTTACTTCCAAGGTTTCTGGCTCCTGATAAATTATCGGCAGGTAACCGCGAAATTTTTATGAAATACTCAAGGTTCCCAGTAAAAAAAGGTATTTCAATGGGGCTGAGTTCAGTTGGTGATGCCTATATTAATTTTGGGATCATTGGGGGGTGGATATTTATGTTTGTACTTGGGTTACTGTATAATGAGGTCTTAAAACTTTTTTACAAGTACAGTAGTATATTTCCAATATTACTGCTTTTTACGCCAATGGTCTTTTATTATGCAGTAAGGCCCGATAGTGAACTGCAAACCAATTTAGGCCACCTTGTAAAGTCCTGTTTTTTGATTTTTCTTATTTTTCAATTTTGGGGAAGTAAACTAAAAGTTCAACTATTTAGCAAATGGGGCCGATCTTTATCCTGATACCCTGGTTTCATCCGGCTTTTAAAGCGGGCGGCCCTATTCAATCGGTTGCCAATTTGGTAACCCAATTTAAAGGGGCAGCATTGAATTTTAAAATATTTTGTAGCAATAAAGATCTTGATGGGAAAGCATTGGAAAATATATTGCCCAACAGGTGGGTACGGTATAATAAAAACACAGAAGTCTGGTATTCATCCGGTAATAATTTGCAGGAAGTTTTAAGATCAGCGATCAAAGAATATAAGCCATCTTTTATTATGATCAATGGAATCTATTCCTGGCCATATAACTTACGGCCACTATTGTTCACTCATCAAATAAAAAAAATAATTTCGGTAAGAGGTATGTTGCACCCGGGGGCATTGACACAAAAAAAATTAAAAAAGAAATTTTACCTGCTGTTATGGAAAATAGTAGGCCTCCATAAAAAGGTTACATTTCATGCAACAAGTGAGGAGGAAAAAATACATATTCAACATGTTTTTGGTGCAATAACAAAAGTAATAGTTGCCGCTAATTTCCCAAATGCATTTACTTTGCAGCCAATGCATAATAAAACGGCGGGCCATTTGAAACTAATCTCAATTGCATTAATCAGCCCTATGAAAAATATATTATTGGTACTGGAAGCATTAAAAATAGTTGGCAGTGGGCTCCCGATAGCTATCGGGACGGCAGTTTCGATAGAGTACACTATTTACGGACCGGTTAAAGACAATGGCTATTGGCAACAATGTTTACAACTGATAAAACAAATGCCTGCAAATATTATTGTAACCTATTGTGGTGATATAACGCCGGATGAGATCGTAAATGCACTAGCCCGGTATCATGTATTTATATTACCCAGTAAAAGCGAAAACTTTGGCCATGCGATCTATGAGGCATTATCGGCCGGACGGCCGGTGATCACCAGCATGGCTACTCCGTGGAATGATCTGGAGATCGCCAAAGCGGGTATCAATATATCAACAGATAATACTTCAGCACTTAAAAATGCAATACAATTCTTTGCTGCTATGCCATTGGCAGAATGGCAGCAATGGAGTAATGGTGCTGCGGTCTATGCCAGGCAGGCCATCGATCTTAACAAAATAAAACAACAATATCAATCACTGTTTCAACCAGATCTATGAAATTTTTATCAGTACCATCAAAGCGACTCTTAATTTACCTTGTAAAGTTTTTTTCCATTTTTTGTATTGCCTATTTTGGAACATTTATTGTTCAGGCCCTTGCAGCACCTGAAGGGAAATATTACAGTCATTTTATTGATAAATATTTTAATTATGTAGAATGGATAAGGTATTCTTTGTTATACATGTCAAAATTCTTTTTGACAATATTTGGCTATAATGCGGTTATAATAAATGATCACTCTTTACAGTTGGTAGCAGGAAAATATGTACATATTGGATATGGTTGCATTGGTTATGGTGTAATGTTTTTTTGGCTGGCATTTATGATGGCCAATAATGGAACATGGCCAAAAAAAATAATGTGGTTCATTGGGGGATCTATCCTTATTTGGCTTGTAAATATTTTCAGGATCTGTTTCCTCCTGGTTAGCCTAAATATTAACAGGCAATTTCCCTTTGAAATGAATAATCATACCTTCTTTAATATCTGCGCTTATATTGTCATTTTTAGTATGATATATATTTATGACAAAAGTGAAAAGAAAAAGGTTGGGAAGGTTGGGAGGGTTGAGAAGGTGGAGAAGGTGGAGAAGGTTTAGGAGGTTTAGAAGTTTAGGAGGTTTAGGAGGTTGAGGACTCTCCTCATATCTAAATTTAATAATTAAAACGTACACTTACTACCCTCTCTTTTGGAGAGGGGTTGGGGGTGAGGCAATATGATCATTTTAGGAATAAACGCATACCACGCCGATTCTTCAGCAGCTATTTTTGTTGATGGTAAATTGATCGCTGCTATTGAAGAAGAACGATTTAGAAGAGTTAAACACTGGGCGGGTTTTCCGGAATTAGCGATAGCATTTTGTATAAAGGAAGCGGGCGTAAGTTATGCCGAAGTGGATCATTTTGCAATAGGACGTGATCCAAAGGCTAAGATTTTTAAAAAATTAATTTACCTGGCTAAACATCCTGCCGGTAGTTTTGCTACGGTAAAAGACAGGCTCAGCAACAGTCGCAAAGTTTCTTCTATTGAAAAAGAATTGTCACGCCTCTCCGGCTTATCCTCAGGACACCGTGTGCCGGCAAAATCATTTGCAGGTAAAATAAAAAATATAGAACATCACCGCAGTCATATTGCTTCTGCTTTTTTTGCATCGCCATTTGATAAAGCAGCATGCCTTTCCATTGATGGTTCGGGTGATTTCAGTACCACTATGATTGGCATAGGAAACGGAAATGATATTGAAATACTGGATTCAGTGGACTTTCCGCATTCAGTAGGAATTTTTTATACAGCCTTTACCCAATTGTTGGGTTTTCCGCATTATGGCGATGAATATAAAGTGATGGGTATGGCGCCTTATGGCGAAGCGAAGTACCTGGATAAACTGAACGATGTTGTTACACTTACCAATGATGGATTGTTTAAACTCAATTTATCCTATTTTAGAACAGGCACACAGGGGGTGATAACTTACGGAGATGATAACACGCCAATAGTGGCACCCTTGTATTCATCAAAAATGATCACACAATTTGGTGAGCCCAGGAAAAAAGAAGAACCACTTAACCAGTACCATAAAGACATGGCCGCTTCTGTGCAGCAATTCACAGAAAAGATCATCTTTCATATACTCGAACATTTACACAAACGCACAGGCATTGATAATATTTGTATTGCCGGTGGTGTAGCACAAAATAGTGTTGCCAATGGAAAGATATTAAGCAATACTTCTTTCAAAAATATTTATATTCCTTCTGCGGGTCATGATGCTGGAATATCTATGGGAGCAGCATTATATACACAGCATCAGTTATTAGATTTCAAACGGCAACCGGCGATCCGATCCGCGTATACCGGTAGTTCGTTTAGTAATGCAGCTATAAAGGCCATTCTGGAAGAAAAAAATATTGCTTTTAAAGAATTACCTGATGAGGAATTATTTGATACAATTACCAACTGCCTGATAAAAGGTGGAGTAGCAGGTTGGTTTAGTGGCCGTGCAGAATTTGGGCCACGTGCATTGGGTGGCCGTTCCATTATTGCCGACCCACGAAGGACTGATGCTAAAGAGATTTTAAATCTAAAAGTTAAACGCAGGGAAAGTTTCCGGCCCTTTGCCCCATCTATTTTAAAAGAATATGTTTCCGACTATTTTGAAATAACTGATGATGTTCCTTTTATGGAAAAAGTTTTTCCCATTAAAAAGGAAATGAGGTCACTGATCCCTGCAGTTACTCATGTAGATGGTACCGGACGTTTACAAACTGTTGATGCCATGGTTTCTCCCCGTTATTATGGCCTCATCGAAAATTTTCGCAAAAAAACAGGGATTCCCATTTTACTTAATACTTCATTTAATGAAAATGAACCCATTGTAAACACACCACAGGAAGCATTGGATTGTTACCTGAGGACGAATATGGATATGCTGGTAATGGAGAACATTGTTATTGAACGGAATTTATAAGTTGAATAATGAAAATTAAACATTTGAAATTTTGGCTGATTTGATCAGTTAGTGCGTTTAATTAAAGTTTCAAATTCTGATACAGCCACGCCATTTTTCGTATTTTCCTGAGGCTGCGTTTTTAGTAACAAATATCATCACATTATATTACTGTTTATAAGTTTGTAAAAATTCACTTTCTTTGTAATGCACCGTCAAAAGAAGTATGAGAGTCACCATTATAACTGTTACGATGAATTCGGCCAGGTTCCTGGAAGATTGTATACAATCAGTTATACGGCAGAATTATAATGATATTGAACATATTGTAATTGATGGAGCATCTACAGACGGTACTTTGGTCATCATTGAAAAATACAAAGATCATATTTCAAAATGGATCTCTGAAAAAGATGGTGGTATGTATGATGCCATAAACAAAGGAATGCAAATGGCAAGCGGCGATATCATTGGAACCCTCAATAGTGATGATGTACTGGCTGCACCCAATGTGATCAGTACCATAGTTGACAGTTTTAATGATCAGTCAATTGATGCTGTTTACGGCGACCTGGTTTATGTTGATCCCATTAATACAGATAAAGTGATCCGTGTTTGGAGAGGATTACCATTTAAGCGAAGCCGATATAAATATGGCTGGATGCCGGCTCACCCCACTTTTTATTTCAGGAAAGCTTTACTGCCTAAATACGGGTATTATGAAACGCATTATTTTACTGCTTCCGATTACGAATTTATGGCCCGATACCTTTTTTATTTCAGGGTTAATGCAAGTTATATTCCAAAATTGATAGTTAAAATGCGAACAGGTGGGATGAGTAATAAAACAATTTACCAACGACTTAGAGCCAACCGCCGGGATTTTCTGGCCATGAAAAGAAACAGGATCCCTTTTCCATTCATAGTCTCCATGCTAAAACCTTTGATCAAATTGCACCAGTTCAATCGAAGAGGTTCAAACAGGAATTATTTATTTTTGAGCCACTGATAAATCTTATCATCTTTACAAGTGATTACTTTTTTTTACTGCCATGTTCAATATTTTTAAGCAAAAACAGCGTCTTGATCATTTAGCGGGTGTTCTCCCTGTTACTACAGATATTCATTCACATATTCTGCCGGGCATTGATGACGGATCACCTGATCCCGAAACATCCCTGCAACTTATCAGTGGATTATATGCATTGGGTATACGTAAATGTATTGCCACACCGCATATCATTGGTGATCTATACCGGAATACACCGGAAACGATAAATGCTGCTTTGTTAATTACCAAACAGACTTGTATAGACGCAGGAATAGAAATGGAAATAACCGCAGCGGCAGAGTATATGCTGGATGATTATTTTATGCAATTATTGCTTCAAAAAAAACCATTGCTTACCCTGCAAAATAACCTGTTACTTACAGAAATATCCTATACTACAGCACCTAAAAATCTCAATGAGATGTCATTTTCAATTATTACTGAAGGTTATCGGCCTGTTTTGGCACATCCCGAAAGATATTTTTATTTTCACCGCAATTTTGATGAATATTACCGGCTAAAAGAACTGGGTTTTCATTTACAGGTTAATCTTTTATCACTAACCGGTTATTATGGAAAAACAGTTGCTGCAGCTGCTAAATTTATTTTAAAAAAGGGACTTGCTGATCTTGTTGGTACCGACCTGCACCACCTGCGGCACCTTGCTGCATTGCAGGATAGTAATAACAGGATGATCTTTGATAAATATCTTTCGGATAAAAAATATAATGATCTGGATGATTTGATAATTTAATGATTTAAGCAATTTTAGGTTGGCAGAAAATTGATTTAACCGCTGGTTTTACCGGCGGTTTTTTTTGTTGCTAAAAGAACAAGAAGAAAGAGAATGCTGTAAATGAATCGCAATTTTTTTTTACTCATTTACTCTTTGTTCTCTTAGCCATTTTACGGGTAATTCATTTGGCAGTTGATTTACCCGGAAATAAAAATTTACGCTATTTCTTTTTGCACCGGTAATAAGAAGTATTTTTAACATCATGGATTCACTCACTCACATTGCAATTGGCGCCTGTATTGGTGAAGCCTTTTTTGAAAAAGGCTTTGGAAAAAAGGCAATGCTATGGGGTATTTTGGCACAAAGTATCCCTGATGTGGATTTTATTGCTGTTGCCTGGTTAAACACCTCCGATAATTTACTGGCGCACCGGGGTTTTACCCATTCCATTTTATTTGCACTGCTTGTTATACCACTGTTTGCATTAATTGCTGAAAAAATTCACCGGCCACATAACATTTCTTTTAAAAAATGGTTGGGCTTTTTTACCGTAGCCATTTTTATTCATTTATTTATTGATGGGTTTAATAACTATGGTGTTGGCTGGTTTGAGCCTTTCAGCCACCTGCGTATTTCTTTCAATACCATTTACGTTGCCGATCCTTTATTCTCTGTGTGGGCAGGGATCGCATTGATTATGTTGATCATTTTAAATCCAGTGAGCACCAAACGAAAATTCTGGTGGCGGTTTGGCCTTATTATCCCTTTTATTTATCTCAGTTATTGCTGTGTAAATAAATTTATTATCAATAGAGAAGTTGAGCAGATACTTGTAAAGCAACGTATTCCTCATCAAAGATATTTTACAACACCTGCTCCATTACAAAACTGGTTATGGTATGTTGTTGCAGGTAACGACAGTGGTTATTATGTGGGTTTTAGGTCTGTATTCGATTCAAAAAAAGAGATGCATTTTGAATATTTTCCCCGTGATGATTCATTATTAAAACCTTTGAAAGATCATGCAGACCTGCATAACCTGATCCGGTTTTCTCAACAATTTTATACAGTCGAAAAACGAAGTGATACATTGGTTTTTAATGATCTTCGTTTTGGCCAGATCATCGGCTGGGCCGATCCAAAAGAAAAATTTGTATTTTATTATTACTTACAGCACCCTGATGATAATACACTTATTGTTCAAAGAGGAAGATTTGCAAAATGGAATTGGGATGTGTTGAAGAAGTTTTGGAAAAGGATCAGGGGCGAGTAGGGAGTTGAATATTGAATATTGAATGTTGAATGTTGAATGTTGAATGTTGAATGTTGAATGTTGAATGTTGAATGTTGAATGTTGAATGTTGAATGTTGAATGTT